>NZ_SUMG01000009.1 GCF_009910325.1 Isachenkonia alkalipeptolytica | reverse complement strand
AGTTTATTAAGGTTACCCAAAAACATTATACCTTGGTAATTTCTGTATTTTACAAAATCACGATTACCGCCAGCAATCTGGTGCTTATGTTTTAACTATTTAAGGACATTTTCTAAAAGGGTTGACAATAAAAGGGTTCTTGCAATTGAATCCGGAATCACGGAATTTTCCGGTGCTTCACCGGACATCCCATAAATTTTACGGAAAAACAAAATAGCCGCCAAAGAGCCTACTGGAGCAGGCTTTTTGACGGCGATCTTTTTGAAGAATAATAGAGCGGTACCCTTTAGGAATCCTTGATTTTTTTTCGACGGGTGTTCCAAAGGGTTTTTGTAAAGGAGAATAAAAGAATAATCCCCGGTATGATTAAATAATCCCTAAGGGCTGTGAAGATGATGGTGCTATTGAATGAAAAAGTGGCCCCCTGGAAAGTGGAGAGAATGCCATAGGCAACGGTCACGGTAATCAAATACATCACCGTTCCTAAAATGAGATAGGGTTTGCTTTTTCGCATTTCTGACTTAAAGGTCTTTCCAAAACTCTGCGGATATTCCATGGATATCATCCTTTCGTAAATACTTGTCCAATTGCCTCTATTGTAATAGACCGTGGGAAAGATTACAAGAGCAAGGGAGGAATTAAAGAGGATATTTTGAAACAGAAGATTATTGTGGCGCATCCCCTTTGAATCAATTGATAATTATTATCAAAAACCATGGTTATATCATACAAAAAGTGGTATAATTATGCTAAGGATAAGTAAGGTGAAAACAATTACCCTAAGGATAAACATAAAGGAGACTTTCCTATGAAAACTAAAAAGAAAATTATTTTGCTATTAGTTTTTGTACTTTTGTTAGGGTCCATCTATACGGTAGCATCTTCAAGGGAACAGAATGGAGAAGAACAGGGGGTTGTGGAAACGAATCCCGTTTATAACCGGGAAGATTACAGCGTGGCCACTTTTGCCGGAGGCTGCTTTTGGTGCATGGAACCCCCCTTTCGAAAGCTGCCCGGTGTAATTGATGTGACCTCGGGATACACGGGAGGGGATACGGAAAATCCCACCTATGAAGAGGTGACCGCCGGGGGCACTGGACATGTGGAGGCCGTAGAGGTCATCTATGATGAAGAGCGGATCTCCTACGAATCCTTACTCCAGGTTTACTGGCGACAAATCAATCCCACCGATGATGGAGGACAGTTCGTGGACCGGGGACATTCCTACACTTCCGCCATCTTTTATCATGACGAAGAGCAGCGGGAGTTAGCAAAAACCTCGAAGGAAGCCCTGGAAGCATCGGGGCGATTTGACCGTGGCTTGGTAACCCCTATTCGAGCCGCTACCGAGTTCTACCGGGCGGAGGAGTATCATCAGAATTATGCGCAAAGAAATCCCCGCCGCTATAATTTCTATACAAGAAACTCGGGACGGGATGAGTTTTTAGACGACGTCTGGGGAGAGGAACGGGAATATTCGGTGCCCCATAAAATCAACGGCTTTGTAAAGCCTTCCGATGAAGAACTGCAAGAGATGCTGACGCCCCTGCAATACCGGGTTACCCAGGAGGACGGAACGGAACCGGCCTTTAACAATGAATACTGGGACAACAAGGAAGAGGGGATTTACGTGGACATCGTATCGGGAGAACCGCTTTTCAGCTCGAAGGACATGTATGACTCCAAAACCGGATGGCCCAGTTTTACTAGACCCTTAGTGGAGGAGAACATTGTGGAGCGGGAAGATCGAAAATTGTTAATGGTTCGAACCGAGGTCAGGAGTCTCCACGGGGATTCCCATTTAGGCCATGTATTTGAGGACGGACCGGAACCTACGGGACTCCGTTATTGCTTGAATTCCGCCGCCCTGAGATTTATTCCGAAGGAGGATTTGGCAAGGGAGGGCTATGAAGAGTTTGAAGACGTATTTGATCATTGATCAAATTCTTATGGGAGAAGGACCATCGCTTATGGAGGATGGTCTTTTTTTCTGTGTACAAGCCGAGGAAAAGGCGAAGAAGAATAAGGATTTTAGGGAGTTTTGTCTAGGGCAAAAAATAAATTCATCAAGATTTAGGGTAAGGGGCAGGATTTTCTCCGGTACATATGGAATAATTAAAGGGACGAGGAAATAAGTTCAAGGTGCCTGGAAAATCCATCAGGAAAATAGGGTTTTTGACCCTGGAAGGCATAATCGGGGAACCGTGGAGGAACCCTGACAGAAAGAGGGAGGGAAATCCGTTGAAAAAGGATAAAGGAAGAAACCCTAGCAAAAAAAGAGGAATACCCTCTCCCGGGAAAAAGAGGGTGATCCTGAGTCTTTTTTTCTGGATGGTCACCGCCCTGACCTGCAGTTATGGGGAGGAAGAAGTCACGTTGCAGCTTCGCTGGGATCATCAGTTTCAATTTGCCGGTTATTACGCGGCCCTTTGGGAGGGCTATTATGAAGAGGCGGGCTTTGATGTAAGGATTGTAAGCGGCTTTGATGAAAGCCGGGAGGTGCTCTCCGCCCCGAAGGAAGTGGGGGAGGGCCGGGCGGATTTCGGCATCGGCGCCTCGGATATTTTAACCTATCGGGAGCAGGGCTACGATTTTACTGTGGTGGCTTCAATTTTTCAACGGAGTCCCGTGGAATTTTATATGAAGGCGGACACTCCCTATCAGAGTTTAGTGGATTTCATGGACCTTAAGGTCGGCCGACGGGAAAATGATTTGTTGGATATTGAACTCCGGGCCATGCTTATTCAGGAGGGGATGGATCCCGAGAGGCTTCCCAAAATCTCCGGGGACTATGATTTTTCCATTGAGGATCTCACCGAGGGGAACTTTGATGTGATCCCCGGGTACTTAGGAACCATCCCCTACGAAGGAGAGCTTCAGGGGGTAGAGCTTCGAAGGGTACGACCCATTGATTACGGCATCGATTTTTATGGGGACAGTTTGTTTACCAACCGGGAGTATGCACTTAAAAATCCGGAAAGGGTCCATGATTTTAAAGAGGCCAGCCTAAAAGGATGGCAGTACGCTCTGGAAAACCCCGAGGAAATCATAGACAAACTCCTGGGGGAGTTTCATGATCCCGAAAGGATGTCGCGGGAAGAGTACCGGGGCTATAATGAATTTCAAAAAGAACAGGTGCTGGAGTACAGTCTGTATCCCGTGGTGTCCCTGGGAAACATCAACCCCCATCGCTGGGAAGAGATGGAGGAGATTTTAGTGGAGCTGGAGGTTTTGGAGGAAGAAAGGGATTTTCAGAACTTTATCTTCGACTACCGGGGTATCCTGGAAGCTCAAAGACAGCGGGTCATCCGTATACTCCTGGCCATATCCCTGGGCTTGGGCCTGGCAACGGTTTTATTCTTCGTATATTATATTACCTCTAAAAAAACCATGGATAAACTTCAGGTCCTGGTGGAGGAAGCGGTAAAGGAAAATCAACGGCAGGAGGGCATCATTCTCTATCAGTCCCGCCTGGCGGCCATGGGGGAGATGATCGGCCACATTGCCCATCAATGGCGGCAACCCTTAAATCAACTGAATTTGATGATTACCAATGTAGCCGAGGCCCATCAGGATGGGGAGCTCAAGGGTGAAGAGATGGAGGAGTTTAGAAGGCGGTCCCGAACTTTGATTTATAAAATGTCGGAAACCATTGATGATTTTCGGTACTTTTTCAAGCCCCAGAAGAAAAAGGAGATTTTTGATGTTCGGCGGCTGATCCGCTCCACGGTGGAATTGTTAAAAGACCCTATTCGTCTAAGGGATATCACCCTGGAGATCAAAGAAGAGGTAATGGAGGAGAAAACCGGGGAAGCAGGGTTTTTAGTCAGGGGCTATGGGAACTATTTTTCCCAGGGGATGTTTAATCTGGTGCACAATGCCTTGGATTCCGTGGAAGGGGAAGAAAAGGAGCATCGACGGATCCTGATCGAAATTTTGGACTACAAAGACACGGTGAAAATTCTTATCAGAGACTGGGGCAGCGGCGTGTCCGAAGAGGACCTCCCAAGGATTTTTGAACGCTACTTTACCACCAAGGAAAAGAAATATGGAACCGGTTTAGGAATGTATATTACCAAAACCATTGTGGAGGACCATTTATGGGGAACCATCGGGGCAGAAAACACGGAAAAAGGATTTCAGGTAATCATTGAAATCCCCAAAGGAGGGTAAGGCCAATGAATCAGGAAAAAGACCGTCCCAGGGAAGGGGTTTTGCCGAACCTATCCCTACTGTACATCGAGGATGATCCGGAAACCCGAATCGAGCTAACCCGTTTTTTAAAAAGGCGGCTGGGCAAGGTATCCACCGCGGAAAACGGAATCGAAGGGTTAAAAAAACTGGAACGGGAGTCCATCGACCTCATCATCACCGACCTTAAAATGCCCTTGATGGACGGGATGAAAATGGTGGAGGAAATTCGGGAAAAGGGCCTGGAGATTCCGGTGATCATCACCTCGGCGCTGTCGGACAGCGAGGGGATTTTAGAAGCCATGGACTTAGGGGTGGTTAAATATGTGGTAAAACCCATGGATCCGGAAGCCTTAATGGAGGTGATCGGAACCATCGGGGAGAAACTGTGGGAAGAACGCCGGCGAAAACAGCTGAAGGGACCTGTATGGAGCATAAAGGAGGAAAAGGTCGCCCTGGAAAAACAGCTGGAAAAGAAAACGGCGGCGATTTTGAAGAAATGGACCGGGAAGGGCCCCAGGAAGATTCAGGTCTTTATCCAAGGGGAGGAAATCTTCGTAAATATTCAGGATATGTTAACCCCCATGGAAAAAAAGCTTTCGGCCAATCCCAAACATATCACCCTGATATCCTATTTCCGTCGCTCCTTGTATGAAGAGCTGAAAAAGGAGCTGGAAGAACATTTCGCCGGGGTTTTAAGTCTGCCCTGTCAGCTGACAAAGGTGGAACAGGATATTCGGGAAGACCGGGAATACCTGGTATTTACCGTAGAATAATGGCTAAAAAGGTAATAAAGGAAGGGAACAAAGAATTTTTTGAAGATTAGGGCAAGTACCTTTACAACTTTTCCGGGACTATGATATAATATTGTCAAGGTGGAGAAGAAGCGAAGCGCTGACTTTTCCATCAAGGTTTAGAAATCCAAACAATTAAATATACGCTGAACAAGATTTAAAGAAAACCGTGGTTTTGCTTTAAACGGTCAGCCCAAAAGAAGAGATTCTTTTGTGCTGGCTTTTTTTATGGAAAGATTTTATGAAAAAAATATGTAAGGAGGCGTAAAAATGGACAAAGGAAGTACGGAGTTACGCAGTCGTTCAGTTTTTGAGTTGCATGGATTGCCCAGTATGGCCAAGGCATTTCCCCTGGGGATCCAGCATGTGCTGGCTATGCTGGTGGGCAATATCACCCCGGCCATTATCATCGGGGGCGTGGTGGGCCTCGGCACCGGGGACGCCACTCTATTGGTGCAAAGCGCCATGTTTATTGCGGGAATTGCCACCTTGATTCAGCTGTACCCCATGGGGAAGGCAGGGTCTACCTACCGGATCGGCTCGGGACTGCCGGTGATTATGGGCGTCAGTTTTGCCTATATCCCCCCGCTGATCGCCATCGGCAGTCAATACGGAATCGCAGCAATTTTAGGTGCCCAAATGATTGGTGGTGTAGTGGCGGTGATTGTGGGTATATTTATTAAACCGATACGAAAATACTTTCCTCCCATGGTGGCGGGCACCGTGGTGTTTACCATCGGACTGTCCCTGTATCCCACGGCGATAAACTACATGGCAGGGGGCATGGGTCAGACGGGGTACGGGTCCTATACCAACTGGCTGGTAGCCGTGGTTACCCTTTTGGTGGTGCTTTTTTGCAATCAGTTTGCCAAGGGCTATCTAAAGCTTGCTTCGATTCTAGTGGGGATTTTAGCCGGATATTTTCTGGCCTTGCCTTTAGGTCTCGTGGATTTTGCTCCGATTGCCGAGGCCTCCTGGTTTGCCCTGCCGAGACCGCTATACTTCGGCATTGAGTTTTATCCCTCGGCGATTCTGACCATGGCTATTATGTATGTGGTAAACTCCGTACAGGCCGTAGGGGATCTTTCCGCAACCACGGTGGGAGGCATGGGTCGGGAGATCAGCGACGATGAACTCTCCGGGGGGATTATCGGAAACGGGGTGGCCAGTGTGATCGCTTCCCTCTTTGGCGGCCTTCCCACCGCCACCTACAGTCAAAATGTGGGGATTGTCAGCATGACCAAGGTGATCAGTAAATTCGTCCTGGCCTTAGCCGCAGGAATGATTTTACTTGCGGGCTTTGTGCCGAAGGTGGGAGCCCTGATGACCACCATCCCCCACAGTGTACTGGGAGGCGCCACCATTACGGTGTTTGCCCTGATTACCATGACGGGAATTCGGCTGATCATTCAGGATGAGCTGTCCATTCGAAACATCACCATTGTAGGTCTGGCCGTGGCCCTGGGGGTCGGCATCAGTCAAGTACCTGAAGCCCTAGAAGTGTTTCCCCAATGGTTTATGATGATTTTCGGCAGCTCCGCCGTGGTGATTTCCGCCATCGTCGTGTTCAGCTTGAATCTTATTTTACCGAAGAAAACCCTTGAGGACGAAAGAAAAGAGCGAGAAATAATGGAAAAAGAAATGGAAGTGGAGGGTTCATAAATGATCACCATAGGAAAATATTTTTTCCCAAAAACCCTGGAAGAAGCTTACGGAAAGCTTAGGGAACGACGGAACAATGCCGTGATCGGCGGCGGGGCCTACTTAAAGCTGGGCTCAAAGGCCATTGGCACCGCCGTGGATTTATCAAGTCTTAACCTGGATTACATCGATGAAAAGGAGGAGGGCTACGAAATCGGAGCCATGACCACCTTTGCGGCGGTGATGCTCCATAAAGATTTAAATAAAGATTTTAACAACCTTTTTCAACGATCCATTGAAGATATTGTGGGAATGCAACTGAAGAACATGGTGACCGTGGGCGCCACGGTGTATTCCCGCTACGGTTTTTCCGACTTTTTAACGGCCCTGTTGGCAACCGACACTGAAGTGAAGCTGTTTAAAGCAGGCTGGGTTTCCCTGGAGGAGTTCCTGGAAAAGGGACCAAAGGAGCGGGATATTGTGGAAAAAATCTGGATAAAAAAAGAAAAAGGAGTCTACAGTTTTCAGGACTTAAGAGGGTCCAGCAGCGACTATTCCATTCTCAACCTGGCCCTTTCCAAGGTGGATAACCATTACCAAATCGCCCTGGGGGCCAGACCCGGTAGGGCAACGCCGGCGGTGGAAACCGCCGCCTATTTATCGGGAAAAAAGCTCTCGGAGAAAGAGATGGAACAGGCGGGGGAAATCCTGGCCGAAGAGCTGGTTTTTGGAACCAATGGGAGAGGAACGAAGGAATACCGAAGAGCCATGGGAAAAGTACTGTTGAAAAAAGCCCTACAGGAGGTGTCCGCCCATGAAAATTAAGGTGACGGTCAACGGCAGAGAAAAAGAATGGGAGATTGCCCCCGACGACTACCTGGCGGAGGTCCTACGACGGGAAGGGTATTTCGGGGTAAAAAAGGGATGCGAGACGGAATCCTGCGGTCTTTGTACCGTTCATGTAAACGATATCGCCGTATTATCCTGCGGAACCCTGGCGGCCAAGGCCGACGGAAAGTCCGTCACCACCATTGAAGGGGTGGGAGAAAAGGCGGAACGGGTCCGGGAGGCACTGGCGAAAAGAGGGGTGGACCAATGCGGATTCTGTTCCCCGGGGACGATCATGAGCATTCTTTATTTGGAGAAGGTGGTGACAAACCCCACGGAGGAGGAAATTCTTCGGTATTTAAAAGGGAACTTTTGCCGCTGTTCCGGATACGTAGGGCAGTTGGAAGCGGTAAAATCTTATCTGGAGGGTCAAAAACATGAAGTATGTCAGTGATTCCATCAAAAAAATCGACAGCGATGCACTGCTGAAGGGAAAAGGGGTCTACACCGATGATCTGGCTCCGAAGGATGCCCTGTGCATTAAAGTGGTTCGAAGTCCCCACGCCTTTGCAAAAATTACCTCCATCGATGACCGCCAAACCCGAAGGGTACCGGGGGTGGAGATGGTACTGACCCATCAAGATCTACAAAGGATTCCCTTTACAAGGGCGGGGCAGTGCTATCCCGAGCTTTCCCCCTATGATAAATTTATACTGGATGAATACGTACGCCATGTGGGGGACGATGTGGCCATTATCGTCGCCGAAAACCAACGGGCTGCGGAGATCGGGGCCAAAAGGCTGAAAGTGACCTACGAAGTACTGGAGCCGGTACTGGACTACCGAAAGGCCGAGGGGCACCGCACCCTGGTCCATCCGGAAAAAGAGAATTTCATCCCCGTGGATTTCGTGGGCTATCACCGGGAGAAGAACCTGGCCTGTGAGATCGGCTTTGAGGTGGGGGAAATCGATGAGGTGTTAGAAACATCGGAGGTGGTCATAACAAAGTCTTATGAAAGTCAGGCCCAGGCCCAAGCCATGATGGAAACCCAACGAGCCTACAGTTATGAGGATACCTACGGCCGGTTGGTGGTGGTCTCCTCCACCCAGATTCCCTTCCATGTGCGAAGAACCCTGGCCCGGGCCCTGGATATGCCCATGGGTAAAATTAGGGTCATCAAGCCCCGAATCGGCGGAGGATTCGGCTCGAAGCAAAGCATACATGGGGAGTTTTATCCCGCCCTGATCACGAAGCTGACGGGAAAACCCAGCAAAATCCTTTACAGTCGAAAGGAAGTATTCTCCGGTACCACCTCCCGGCATAAAATGGGCTTTGACATCACCCTGGGAGCCACAAAGGAGGGGAAGATTTTAGGCATCGAAATGAAAGCCCTTTCCGACACGGGAGCCTACGGAGAGCATGCCAACACCACCGTGGGGGCCGCGGGGAAAAAAGTGTTGACCCTGTATAATAAGGTCAAGGCCTGCAGCTTTAAGGGAAAGGCGGTATACACCAACAACCTTCCCGGCGGGGCACTGAGGGGCTTCGGAGTAACCCAGGGAACCTTCGCCTTGGAGTCTGCAGTGAACGAACTGGCGGAAAAGCTACAGATGGACCCCGTGAAACTTCGGGAGATCAATATGATTCAAAAGGGGGAAACCACCCCGATATATAATATTATTACCAAGGGATCCGGTTCCGATCCGATTTACATGGACAGCTGTGAGCTGGAGGCCTGCGTCCAAAGGGGAAAAGAGATTTTCGCCTGGGAGGATCGCCGTCGCCGGATCGCCAAGGAGAAAGAGGCCCTCAGGGAAAAAGGGAAAGCCCGGGGCGTGGGTATGGCCATCGCCCAGCAGGGTTCGGGGCTTCCCAATATTGACATGGCGGGAGCCACGATCAAACTCAATGATGACGGCTTTTTCACTTTGCTGGTGGGGGCCACGGATATCGGCACCGGCAGCGATACGATCCTGAGTCAAATCGCCGCCGAGGCCCTGGATGTTTCCGTGGAGCAGATCAATATCCACGCCTCGGATACCGACGTCAGCCCCTTTGACAGTGGCGCCTATGCCTCAAGCACCACCTACACCTCGGGGAACGCCGTAATTGAAGCCTGTAAAAACATGGAGGCCCTGATCAGGGAATACGGAGCCAAGGTTTTGGAGGAAAACACCGAGGATGTTTCCTTTGAAGGGGGAAGAATTTTCAGTAACAGGGGAAAGGAGATTTCCCTGGAGGCCTTTTCGAAAAAAATCACCTACTCCATGATCCACCAACAGCTTACCGCCACGGGATCCTTTGTGCCGAAAAAAGCGGCGCCTCCTTTCATGGCCGGCTTTGCGGAAGTGGAGGTGGATTTGGACACGGGGAAAACCGATCTTCTGGACTTTGTAGGAGCGGTGGACTGCGGTACCGCCATCAATCCTACCCTGGCCCGGGTGCAAGCCGAAGGGGGGATTGTTCAGGGCATGGGTATGGCCTTATATGAAGAGGTGAAGGTAAATGCCAAGGGGAAGTTAAAATCCAACTCTTTTATGGAGTACAAAATCCCCACCCGAAAGGATGTCCATAACATTCAGGTGGAGCTGATTGAAGGCCACGACGATACGGGACCCTACGGGGCAAAATCCATCGGCGAGGTTGTGGTCAACACCGTGCCCCCGGCGATTATGGAGGCCATTTATCAGGCCACAGGGGCAAGAATCCGCACCCTTCCCGCCACCCCGGAGAAGGTATGGCGGGCAATGGAGAAGAAAAAGCAGGAGAACAATAAAACAGGAGAATAATCATGTTTACGGTTAATACGCTAGGTCAATACGCTAGGTCAATACGCTAGGTCAATACGCTGGGGACGCTGAAGAGGAACATTATTCAGCGTCTTTTTGCTTTTACAGATCCTCGGTTACAGATCCCCCGCCGGCGTTGATGATCTACAAGCAAACTGAAATTTTCATGGTTCAAAGTCCCTGTGTATATGTGTAGGGAATGTGTATAAAAGAGGGGATTTTCTGCTGAAAAACCAAAAAACTATCCACAGGGGATTCAAACCTTACATCCGGTTAAAAGGCTACCCCCTCTTTAAAGGCACCCCCCTTAAAACAGTGCATCCGCTAGAGTGACAAGAGCAATCCTTAAAAGGAAGGGAAAAACTGTGTTTTCTTTTGTGTCACGGGTATAAGTAAAGAAATGAAAACATGGGAAGGAAGGATCCAAATGAATACCCAGGAATTTTTAACCCAAGTATCGGCAACCCCGGAGGAACGAGAGGTTTTAGAAATCATTGCTTCCTCCCGTCCCTTAAAAAAATTACAAGGTCGTTACCCTAAACCCTTGGACTTGTTACGCTCCCCTTATTTAGACAATCCCTATGTTTTTAATGCGCTTCTTCAGGATTTCTCCAGGGACCATTATTCCTTCCGCCCCTATATAAAAGCCTTAAAGGGCCTTTATCCTAAGGACCCCAAGGGGTTATCCCTGCTATCCTTTATGATGGCCCTGTCCATTGAAATGGAAGAGCCCTTGGTTCAAGAGAAGGTGTTGTACCTCTTTCGCCACAGTTTTCCTGAAAATTCACCGGAGAGCTTCGGACTCTACAGTTATCTTTTGTATTTCTCCTTTTCCCTGGAGGCGTATCCTGTGTTAGAAAAATACCGTCCCTATACCACCAGGATTCGGGAGGCCGTCCCCTTAGAACATTTCCCGGAGCAATTTTCCCTGCTGCAGTTTCTGTTTCAGGGCAATCCCCTGCAAATCGGGAAAGGAGACAGCGGCGGCCTCAGCACTTTTTTATTACAGCTGGGAAAAGCCCTAACCCGTTCCATGGAAATCAGTGAAGTGTATACCCTGTCCTTAATAGATGTTTCCAAGGACCATTCATCCTTTCCCCTGGTGCAAAAAATCGAGGACGAACATATTGCCATTACCCTTCCCTTTCATGTGGGAGAGGATCGGGGCTTTATCAAAAGTCATAGTTTTTTAAAGGCCATGGTATCCGTGGTGTTGAATAAACTCCAGCTAAACCCCAACATTTATCATGTGCGTTATTTGAATGATGCCTCTTTATCCATGGCAAAGCTTGGGAAGGAAAGAAAACGGCCGGTGGTACTGACCCTTACCCCGGATCCTCATCGATCCATGATCCATGAAAAAACCCATAGGGTTGTTCCCCATAACTATGAAGAGGGGATGGAAAAAATCCATAAAGTTCAGGTGGGGAAAAAAATGTTGGCAAGCACCGGGGGAGTTTTAGGCATCGGCGGTACAAAGGCGAAAAAAAGATTGCTGCAGTACTTTCCGGAGCTGGAGACCATGGCTAAAAACAAACCTTTTCAAATGATCAGTGAAGGGATAGATATCCATTTGCCCTCGAAAGAAAGCATTAATATTGAAAAAGTCTTAACTTCCAAATATCATCGCTACGCCATTGATCCGAAAAATCTAGGGAAACCCTATATAGTAAATGTGGGAAGGCTTCACCCCTTGAAAGGGCAACAAAAACTTCTGGAAGCTTTTTACCGCTCGGGAGCCTATGAAAAATACAATCTGCTGATCATCGGAGGCAATGTTCAACGACCCAATGAAGGGGAGCGGAATTTTTTGAACTTCGAAAAGGATTTTCTAAAGAGCCACCGGGAATTGCAGGGAAGCTATGTACATATACCGGGAGTACCCAATAGGATGGTTCGTTTGATCGAGCGGAAAATCAATAAGTTGGAAAACGCTGAACTGCCCCACATCTACTTTTGCTCCAGCGAAAAAGAGGAGTTCGGTATCGCCATCCTAGAGGCTATGGTGGAGGGTTTTATTGCCGTAGGGCCCAAAGCAGGAGGGGTATCGACCTACATTCAGCATGGAAAAAATGGTTTTTTAGGGGAGATGGGGAATGTGTGGGATATGGAAAAAAGTCTTCGGGAAACCATGGATTTTTTTGCAGCCCACCCGAAAAAAATACAAGGATTAAAAGAGAACAGCATAAAAACCATCCAAGAGGATTATTCCATGGAGGCCATCTCTTTGAAGTTTGCAAAATTCTACCGGGAGGTACTGAACTATGACAAGTGCTAAGAAAAGAATCATCATTTTAAGTCCCCCCTTTTACTCCCACTTTCACCCCTTGAAAACCCTGGGGAAAGCCTTGAAAGCTCAGGGAGCCCAAGTGGGAGTCGCCTGCAGTGAAGGCTTTCGAAGGGAGATTGAAGCCGCGGGACTACGGTTTTATCCGTTAAATATTAATACAAACCAAAATACGGGGATCGCAAAAAACACGGACCAGGACCGGGAGGAAAAAAAGCGCCTGGAGGAATTCTTCGAAGCCACCTACCATGGGCCGGTGAAAACCCTGATCACCCAAGGGGAGCACCGTATCCGGGATATGTTTTCCAATCCCGGGGAGCTGATCCATGCTCTTAGAAAGCTGCAGGAAACCCAGGAGGGGGATCTCTTTATTGTGGATCAATTATCCTACGGGGCCACTTTGGCCTTGATCGGTCTGGAAATTCCCTTTATCACCTTCTGTCCCCCCCATCCGGCAACCATCCAATCCAAAGAAGGGGTGAACGGATTGACGGAGCATTGGCCGGCGGTGCTGGAACCATCAGAGGAAGAAAAGCGGGAGCTGAAAAATAAGCAGGAGGAAGTAAACCAACGCTTTCGGAAGGCCTTTACCGAGGTTTTTCATCACCATTTTCCCCACCGGGAAATCCCCGGAGGGTTCTTCGAAAGTCCTTTTTCCCTAACCTCCCCCAGGGGAGTGCTGTTTAATTATCCCAGCTTTCCCGACGATGGTCATTCCAAGGGAAAGGAGAGGGAAAGAGGGGTTCCGGCCTACTATTTGCATTACTGCTTTGAACCCGAGGAATTAAAAGAACCCCTACGGTCCCGGGTCAAAAAGGAACCGGGACGGAAGGTGCTAATCTCCTTCGGCACCTTTCTGTCGGAGCGAAGGGATGTTATAGAGCGCCTGATGGAAGGCTTTTTAGACCAGGAGGACGACTGGCATATCTATGTTGCCGTGGGGGGGAATTCCGAGTTTTTCAATCGGTTTGATTCCCGAAGGGTAACCAAGGCTTCCTTTTTGCCTCAAAAAGCTCTGATGCCCCATATGGATTTAGTGGTGCATCACGGAGGGGCCAACAGTTTTACCGAGACCCTTTATTACGGGAAGCCGATGATGATCCTTCCCTTTTCCAGCGATCAGTTTGCCGTGGCCTTCGATGCCCAGGAGAACAAAATCGGGGCGGTACTGGATCCCAATCATATCACCAAAGAGGCCTTTGATGCCGCCATGGAAAAGCTCCGATCCCGGGAGGTAAACCAAGCTCTTCAGTTTTGGCGGGAAAAAGCCGTGGAAAAAGGGCCCCGAAAGGGAGCCCGTTGGATTTTGGAGCTTATGTCCTAGGAAAGCATGGGAATGCCTCCGGGATAGAACTTTTCTTATAATTCAAATGGTCAAATAGTTAAATAGTCAAAGAGTCAAATCCTCTAAATTTCAGTCCGCAAATGTTACTCAACAAATTCGATGGTGTCCATAAGATCGAGTACTTCATCAATCATATCCTCATATCCTGCGGGATCCTTAAGGAAATACACCCGAAAAACCAGGTTTTCCTTTGGGATGATACTGATTTTTTGCCGCTGTTCAATGGAGGTGTCCTCGGAAAGAAGCGCCTTGATCTGTTCTACACGGGCCCGAGCCAGGCTAAGGGATTGCTCCGGTTCCGGGCTTTCACTTTCCAGGTCCGTAAGGAGTGCTAAAAGCTCCTGTTGCAGCTCTTCATTTTCAGTAATAGCCTCTGTAAAAGACTCAGGATCCTGATAATCGGAAATAAAGTCCTGAACCTCGTCATAAGGGCTCAGCTCTTCCGATAAGTCTTGATAAAGGATTTCCCCGATGCCTTGTAAAATATCCACATCCAGCTGCAGGGTCTTTCCCTGATGACCGTCGATGGTAATGTCCTCGTAGGAAACCTTGGTGATGTAATCCTCTTTTTCCGCCGACTCCAGGCCCTCGGAAAATTCCTCCAGGACCCGTGCTTCAAAATCCTCCATTGTATCCAGGTGCCGTACTCTTTCCGCTTCAAGAACGAAATCATAACCGGCCTCCTGTTCGATGATAACCAGATTCGTGTCCCCGGAGGGTGAACCACTGACCTCCCATGCTTCCCGGTGTTGAAAGCGAAGGTAATCGTCTTAGTAGGTTATGTAGCTTTCCTCCGATGCCTCCCCATTGTCGGAATCTTCCTGTGAAACTTCCTCTGAAACTTCCGGATCTTCGGTATTACAGCCAACAAGAAAAACCAACATGAATAGTAAGACAAGCAACATTATCATTATTTTTTTCATCAGGTAGTCCCCTTTTTTATTTATTTTTCTAATTTTATTGTAACGGAAGGATTAAGCTATGTCCAGAAAACTTCCCCGGCTCCGTGACTGAAATTTCAAAAAAAAGTTATAAAGGTTATAATAATAGGGTATATACGGTATAATGGCAGAGTAACTATATTAAAGGAGGATTTTTATGATACCAACACCCCATATTGAAGCAAAGAATAAAAGTGAGATTGCAAAAACCGTGCTGATGCCGGGAGACCCCCTGCGGGCGAAGTTCATTGCCGACACCTTTTTAGAGGATGTGGTAAAGTTTAATCAAGTGCGTAATGTTTTAGGTTATACCGGAACCTATAAAGGCCGAAAAATTTCGGTGATGGCCAGCGGTATGGGTATGCCCAGTATTGGGATTTATTCCTATGAGCTCTATAATTTTTACGGTGTGGAAAACATCATTCGAATCGGTTCCTGTGGAGGATATACCGATAAAGTAAAACTCTACGATGTGATCCTGGCTAAGGATGCCTGGAGCGAATCCAGTTATGCCAAGGTGCAGGGAGGATACGACCGGGATGTTATTGAAGGGACGGAAGTCTTAAATGAAAGATTGTTGAACTACGCAAAGGATCTGGGGATCCCCATGCACACCGAAAGAATCCACTCCTCCGATGTCTTTTATCGGGAAAATTTTGAGGAGTACAAGGAAATCTATGAAAAACACGGTTGTGTAGGGGTGGAAATGGAAGCCTTTGCCCTGTTCCATAATGCCAAGGTGCTAGGGAAAAAAGCGGCCTGCCTGCTGACGGTTTCCGATAATTTGGCCACAAAGGAGGCCACCACATCGGAAGAGCGGCAGAATGCTTTTACCAATATGATGAAAATTGCTTTGGAAATGGCGGAATAACCGGCCAAGTGAAAATACCCCATGCTTAAAAAAATAAAAAAAAACTTCCCTTCAAAGAATACAGACAGGATGAAATCCAATACTTGAAGGGGAGGTTTTCTTTTTTGTGAAAGGGGATTATGAGCGTTTATCATAAAATTTCCGGGTATAAATTAGGCAATGAAGGACTTTTTTCAGAGGCCTGGAGGATTTTATCGGTTTCTTCTCTAGCTATCGGGATTTTCCGGTGGTACAATAGGAAGGGTATTTATACAGAAAGGACGGTAAAAAAATGAGTGATGTAAAGAAAACCTTGGACCAATGCCGCAAACCCCAGGGGCAGGAAGGCAAAGAAATCGTTGAAAAAATGAATAAAAATCATTATGAGGTTACGGGCTGGGGGCTTCAAATGCTCACCCTGGAGGATGACTCCCAAGTGGTTGATTTAGGCTGCGGCGGCGGAAAGACCGTGCAGCGCCTGGCCATTCATACCCCCCAGGGAAAAGTTTTCGGTCTGGATTATTCCGAGGACTGTGTAGAGTGGGCGAATGAGTTGAATCATCAAGAAGTTGAAGAGGGCAGGGTTGTGATTATCCGTGGGGATGTTACGGAGACTCCCTTCGAGGAGGAAAACTTTGATGTGGCCACGGCGGTGGAAACCGTTTATTTTTGGCCGGATATGGTAAAAGCCTTCAAAGAAGTCCACCGGATTTTAAAAAAAGAGGGACAGTTTTTAATCGTAAATGAGGCCTTCCCCGATGAAGGGCATCAGGAAAAAAATAAGACCTATGAAGAAGAGGGGGATATGGTCATCCCTACCCCGGAGGAATTGGAGAACTGGCTGAAAAAAGCGGGATTTAAAGAAGTCACCATTGAACTGGAAAAAGAAAAAAACTGGTTGAGAGCCCTGGCGCAAAAATAAGGGCCGGGGAAGTCGGTTACGCAAAAATAGCTATTATCGCAACCTTATTATAAGGTTATCTCAATAATTTATAGGAATCATGAGGCATGATACCGGAGGTATATACAATCGAAAAGAGGGTGTATTACCTCCTTTTTATGGAAAAATTCATGGTGGGTTTGATACTTGAAAGTGGGTTGTGCACCCCGGGCCAGATATAGCAATCTGGTAATACTTTAAGTTATACGAGGAGTGAGAAGATGGAAAAAAAGAATAAAATTTTTATCATGATGATGATTGCCATGGTCCTGGGATACTTACCCTGGTATAATTTCTCCGCGGTACTGAGCCAGATCGTAGCGGAGTTTGCCCTGTCGTCCCGAGACACGGGAATGATTTTATCCGCTTTTCAGGTAGGCTATGTGATCGTGGTGCTAATTACCGGTTGGCTTTCGGATAAAGTCGGGCCCAAAAAGGTGGTGGCCTGGGCAACCTTGATCACCGCCATCTCCTCCACCCTTTTTGTGTTCCTTGCCCGGGGATTTTTGAGCATCCTGTTGCTGCGTCTTGTGACAGGATTATCCGCAGGGGCCATCTACGTGCCCGGAATGGCCTTGCTGTCAAACTGGTTTCCCAAAAATGAACGGGGAAAAGTGATTGGAGGGTATACCGCCGCCTTGACCATGGCCTATGGGGGAGGGTATTTTATTGCGGCTCCCTTAGCCTCCCGTTATAGCTGGGAAGTAGGAATTTTGGCCACATCCCTTCCGGTGTTTATTGCAGCCATACTGGTGTTTCTTTTCGTAGAAGAAAAACCCGGGGAGGAAAATCGGCTCAAAACAGAGAAGGATCATTCGGGAATAGAAAATAATACAGTGAAAGATACAGTGAAAGATGCAGTGAAAGCTAAAAAAGTACATAAGGAAGAAGAGTCGGAAAAAGCGCCGGGGGTGAAAGCGGCTCCCCAGGGAGGCTACCGGGGTCCGGTGCTGATCACCACCGGTTACATGGGCCATATGTGGGAACTCTATGCCTTTTGGGGATGGATCGGTCCCTTTATGGTGGCCAGTGCCTTGGCCGCAGGCTATGGGGAGGCCCAAGCCATCGCCCTGGGCGGCCGGCTGGCGGCGATGATTATTCTTCTCGGAGCCCCCGGGTCCTGGTTCTTCGGCATCGTGGCGGACCGATGGGGAAGGATTAACACTTTAATGCTGGCCTCGATTTGCAGCTTGGTGGCCCAGCTGTTCTTTGGATTCCTGTATGGCCAGTCCATGGTACTGATTGTGATCGTGGGTCTTTGGATCGGCCTCTGGGTAGTGGCGGACTCCGGGATTTATAAGGCGGGGCTGACGGAGATGACCGATGAAGGCATTCGAGGCACCGCCCTGGGGGTACAGTCCGCTGTGGGCTATGGTATGACCATGCTCTCCCCCTTTGTCTTCGGCAGTGTGCTGGAAGTCTTCAATCAGGGAGCGGCGGACCCCACCCGGGCGGTTAATTGGGGGGTTCCCTTTATGATGCTGGGCATGGGAGCCCTATTGGCCCCAATTTCCGGATGGCTGTTAAAAAGAAGTCCCCAGGCAAAACTGATGAACGAAAAAGAGCAGTGAAAGAACAATGAAAGAACAGTGAAAAAACAGGGATAGAGCAGCGATTATGGAGGGAGTCCCTCCTAGGAATTCTTTGCAAGCTGTTTTTTGCCATAGGCGGTTCCCATCAGGGTAACCGCCCCGGAGATCACAATCGGTAACGTGAAACTTACCAGGAGCCGGTCGGCCATGAAAAAGGGGATCCCGGAGGCGATGCCCAGTAAGGAGGCCAAAAGGGCGGTATTCTCCGTAACATATTTATTGAAAAGGCCGTAAAACAATGGGAAAACCACCCCGGCACAAAGAAGATCCGCCACTAAGAATAAGTACAGCACACTGTAGCCCTGGGCAGCGATTAGAGTAGCGGGAAGAATGATTACTAAGGTTAAGGCTCTGGCAAAACGAAGGAGGGAGCGGGTTTCCATGTCTTTTAAAATCCCCCGGCTATTGGCACTGAAGGTGGCCACCATTCCGTTTAACAGGGTATCCACGGTACTCATCACCAGCACCAGGGCCAGAATAAAGACGAGGATGATCAGTCCCCTGGGGAAGATGCCGTAAACCAGAGAAAAAAGAGCCACCGAGGGGTTTTCTCCGAAGCCCAGTCCCGTGGAAAGGATCCCGAAAAATCCGGTGAGGAGCATAACGGGAACGGCGATGATAATGCTAAAGATCAGGGATTTTCTGATGGACCGGTCATTCTTACCGGAGTACACCCGCTGCCAGTAGCCCTGATGAAATAAATTCGCCACAAATACGGCGATTCCCAGGGTCAGGCCGAACTCAATCCCGCCCAGGTTTCGGAAGTCGAACAGTTCCGGCGCGTTTTCAGTGCTGAGGGTAATCATGTTTCCGATCCCCCCGAGGTAATACACCACACCGACGGTGGTAACGAGAAGCAGCACCAGCACAAACACCATTTGGATCATATCCGTAAACATGGAAGCCCGAAGGCCTCCGTAGGCGATATAAATCATGGTGCCCACACCGACGAACAGGGCCGTGAATATAAGGGGGATCCCCGCAAGTTCATAGGCCACAAGACTAATCGCCGTAAGCTCCGCCACAAGATGCACAAACATATAAAAGATGGACAACAAAAGAACCAGGAGGTACATTTTCTTACCGTATCTTTTTCGTGCAAAGTCGTTTAAGGTACTGCCCTTAGGCAGATAGTTACGGATTTTGGGGCTGAGGATCATAAAAGCGATGTAAAGACTTGCCAGCCCCAGGGCATAGCCGATAATCGTGGTGATCCCGCCGATGGATCCCGCCTCCGGGGGTGTGAATAGAATAAACACCCCTAAAAAGGAGGCCAAAAAAGTCGTGGAAAGAATCTTGGTGCCGGCAGTGCCCCGGGCGGTGACAAAATCGTCCAGGGATTCAAACTTTCCCCGACTGTAAATGACGCCGATGGCGGTGAAAGCCATGACGGTAAGGATAATGATTGCATAAATAAGCGAAGATGAAATCATAAAAGGGTACCTCCTGATGTTAGTGGATTTTGGTCAAGTCTTTGGCTGCCTGTTGAATGTCCTCCTGGGCGAGGATGGCGGAAACCACGGCCACCCCGTCAACCCCGGTATTAAGCACCGAGGGGATATTCTCCTTGGTAAGCCCGCCGATCCCTACAACGGGAATGCATAGGCTGTTTTTAATGATCCGAAGCCTCTCCAGGGACACGCTTCGGGTATTATTTTTTGTTGCCGTTGGAAATAAAGCCCCCACACCGATGTAATCCGCTCCCTCCGCTTCCGCTTCTTTCGCTTCTTGAACAGTGGCGGTGGAAGCACCGATGATTTTATCGGGACCCAGGAGCCTTCGAGCTACGGTAACGGGAAGGTCCTGTTGGCCCAGGTGAACCCCTTCGGCATTAACCGCCAGGGCAATATCCACCCGGTCATTGATGATCAGGGGAACCCCGTAGTACTCCGTCAATTTTTTTACTTTCAGGGCCCGATGGTAAAAGGCTTGGGAAGATCCTTCCTTATGGCGAAGCTGCAGGACGGTGATCCCTCCCAGAATCGCCGCCTCCAGGCTTTTCAGAAAATCCCTGCCCCCCAGGACCCCTTCATCGGAAACCAGGTACAGGCGATAGGAAATATTTTGTTTATTGTGTCGTTCATTCCTGGACTTCATAAATTTTTCCCCTTTCCAGATAATCCTTGATGGTAAAGTGACTAAAAGCGTCGAAGAGCCGGACTTTAAAACTCCCCAAGCCTTCCCCGGGCTGCAGCCCCTCTCCTGCGATTTCACCGGAAATCCCCATGATACTCAGTCCCAGCAGGGCGGCATGAAGGGGCGGTGCCCCGGAGGCGCAGCACAGTCCGATAAGGGAAGAAGACATACAACCGGTACCGGTAATTTTTGAAAGATGGGAAGTGCCGTTTCCAATACGGTAGGTAACCCTGCCGTTGGAAACCACATCGAATTCCCCGGTAATGGCAACGGTGCAGTGATGGCGCTGGGCCAGGACCTTTGCAATTTCCTCGGCCCCTTCCCCAGAGGATAAGATGGAATCCACCCCTCTTGGGACAACGGAAGGATCGTAAAGATGCATGATCTCCGATAGGTTGCCCCGGATCACCGTCAGCGACACTTCTTGTAGAATCTTTGCCATAAGGCTTTGGCGAAGCTTTGTAGTACCCAGGCCTACAGGATCGAGAATTACAGGGATCCCCAGGGCATTGGCTCTTTTTCCCGCCAGAAGGATGGAATGGGTTCGTTGGGAGTTTAAGGTGCCCATATTTAATACCAGGGCCGAGGCAAAAGCCACCATTTCCTCCACCTCTTCTTCGGCATCGGCCATTACCGGACTGCCCCCGAGGGCAAGGACCGCATTGGCGCTGTCATTAGCGGTTACATAATTGGTGATATGATGAATCAGTGGAGACTCTTTACGGATGTTATTCAGCATGCTTTCAAAGGCTTGGGACAGGTTCATAAAAATACCTCCTAAGGGATGGATTAAGAATCCGGATGATACAGCTGATAAAAATGGTGTACCGGTCCGGGACCCCTGCCGATGGAGAAGGAATGCTCAATGGCTGTGGTGATATAGGCTTTGGCATGTTTAATGGCCACCTGAATACTCTCCCCCTTCCCCAGGTTCGCGGCGATGGCGGAGGAGAGGGTGCAGCCGGTGCCGTGGGTATTTTTTGTGGCTACCCGTTTGGTTGTATAGGTTGTAAAGGAGCTTCCGTCGTAGAGAATATCCATGGCATCCCCTTGGAGATGACCCCCTTTGATTAATACGAAGGCCGGTCCTAAGCTGTGGATTTTTACAGCCGCTTTTTTCATATCCTCCAGATTTTGAACCTTCATGCCGGTGATCTCTTCGGCCTCGGGAAGATTCGGGGTGAGGACTGTGGCCATGGGAAGAAGGTGGCTGATCAGGGCGGCCTTTGCCTCGGGCTGTAACAGATCAAAACCGCTTTTAGAAATCATTACGGGATCCACCACCAGGTTCTTATAGGGATACTGTTTTAAGGTTTCGGCGATGACTTGGATCGTTTGGATTTGAGAAACCATACCGATTTTGATGCCATGGACCGCAATGTCTTCAAAAACCGCTTCGATTTGTTTTTTAATGACCCCGGGGTCGATATCCTGTACGGCAAAGACCCCCCGGGTACTTTGCGCGGTCACGGCGGTGATCACACTCATGCCGAAAACCCTGTGGGCGGAGAAGGTCTTCAGGTCTGCCTGAATGCCTGCACCCCCGGAGCTGTCGGATCCTGCAATGGTTAAAAGATTTTTCATGATTACCTGCCTCCTTGTTGGTGATAGAATTTTATTACGCCGGATTGTTCCATCAGCTTATAGATGATGTAGCCGATGACGGCTCCGACGATGGAGCTTAGGGCGAAGGGGCCGATGTAAAAAAACACGGCAACCTCTGCCCCTAACAAATACCGGGCGATGGGATAGGCCGCCAGGGCGCCCAGGATTCCCGTGCCGAAAATTTCTCCCCCCAGGGCGAAGATAGACTTTTTCGTTGCCAGAAACAACAGGCCGGCCAGGTAGGCACCGAAGATACTGCCGGGAAAGGCCAGCAGGGAACCGGTTCCTAAAATATTTCGAAGCAGGGAGGTTACAAAAGCCACGACGACGGCATAATAAGGGCCGAAGAGGACGGCGGCCAACACATTGAGAGCATGTTGTACGGGAAATACCCGGGACACGCCGATGGGAATGGAAATAAGATGGGCACTGAGAACCCCTACGGTAATCAGCAGGGCGGCGGTGGTTAGTTTTCTTGTGTTCATTGGTAAAGCCTCCTTTCCAGGGTTGAATAGGGTTGTTTGATCGCAGGTGCTTGCCGGTGAAACAAAAGTGGAAGGGGATTTTCAGTAATAAAAAAAGCACAAACCCCGGACGTAGGGTTTGTGCTTGAATACACAAGAGTATTCGTCCAATAATGATCGACGCACTTTCCTACGCTGGTATTATCCAGATCAGGTATAGGGATTAAAGACTTAAACGGGTCTTATTCTCAGCTGGCCTAACCAGCGCTCCCAGTGATTCCTATTGATTTGTTTGAATAAAGTCATCATAGCACAAAAAAACGCCTTACGCAAACACAAAGGAAAAAGCTTAAGGACGTAATACCTAAAAGCCCGAGTTTCTTTTTTTAACTCCCATAGGACGGGGCACTTTCAATTGTTAAGAATTCTTAACATGATTGACAGGGGGGAGAGAATGCCGTACAATTCAAGTATAATCGATAATATTCATATACCGTAAATGGAAAAATACAAGAGGAGGCGATCCAATGAAAAAGAAAGTGGCTTTTGTATGCGTTCATAATTCCTGTCGCTCACAAATGGCGGAAGGCTGGGCAAAGAAACTGGGCTCCCATGTACTGGAAGTCTATTCTGCTGGAACGGAAGCATACCCGGAACTAAAGCCGGGGGCGGTGAAAGTCATGGAAGAGGCAGGGGTGGATATGAGCGGACAATATCCCAAGCTTCTGACGGAGATTCCCCAGGAATTGGATATTTTAATCACCATGGGTTGCAATGTGGTTTGTCCCTTTGTTCCCAATAACCACAGCGAAGATTGGGGCCTGGACGACCCCTCCGGGGGACCCATTGAAGGCTTTCGAGAAACCCGGGATCTGATTAAGGCCAAGGTGGAGGATTTGATCCACAAGGTGGAAAAAGGAGAAATTTAACGGAAGTAATCTAAATAATCCTTCGGAGGAAACCACCGGAGGGAAAAACCTCGACGGAACCTACAGTACCTTTTAGGGACTGTAGGGGAAGCCGGGTTTTTTTCTTTTATTTCCCGGGAAACCGGTCTTTAAATTCTCCCGGATTTCCGTTATAATCAATCGTAGTGATTAAAGAAAGGGAGTCGAAAATGAGTATTTTAACGGTAAAGAATTTAAGCCATGGTTTCGGAGACCGGGCCATCTTTCATGAGGTATCCTTCCGACTATTAAAGGGAGAACATATCGGTCTGATCGGTGCCAATGGCGAAGGAAAGTCCAGTTTTATGAATATGATCACCGGAAAACTGCAGCCCGATGAAGGGGAAATTCAGTGGGCGAAAAAAGTCCGGGTGGGGTATCTGGACCAGCACACGGTACTGGAAAAAGGAGAAACCATACGAGAGGTACTAAGGGGCGCATTTCAATACCTGTTTGATATGGAAAAAGAGATGAATGAAATCTGTGAGAAAATGGGAGAGGCCTCTCCCGGGGAACTGGAAACCTTAATGGAGGACATGGGCAACATTCAGGATATGTTGACCAATAATGATTTTTACACCATCGACGGAAAAGTGGAAGAGGTGGCCAAGGGCCTGGGTCTTAGTGATGTAGGGCTGGAAAAGGACGTACACGATCTTAGCGGCGGACAACGGACGAAGGTGCTACTGGCCAAGCTGCTGTTGGAAAAGCCGGATATTTTATTATTGGATGAGCCCACCAACTTCCTAGATGAGGAACATATTCAGTGGCTGAAACGATATTTACAGGACTACGAAAACGCCTTCATCCTGATCTCCCATGACATATCCTTTTTAAACAGTGTAATCAACCTGATCTATCATATGGAGAATCAGAAACTGCACCGCTATGTGGGAGACTACGAGGAATTTCAAAAGGTGTATCAGGCGAAAAAGCAACAGTTGGAGGCGGCCTATAAAAAGCAGCAGCAGGAAATTGACGGATTGAAGGATTTTGTAGCAAGAAATAAGGCCCGGGTGGCCACAAGAAATATGGCTATGTCCCGGCAGAAAAAGCTGGATAAAATGGAGAAGATCGAACTTCCCCAGGAGAAACCGAAGCCGGAATTTCATTTTAAGCAAGGGAGAACCTCGGGAAAACTGCTCTTTGAAACAAAGGACCTTGTTATCGGTTATGACGAACCCCTGACCAAGCCCTTGAATCTTCGGATGGAACGGGGGGAGAAAATTGCCTTAACCGGAGCCAACGGACTGGGAAAAACCACGTTGCTTCGAAGTATTTTAGGGGAGATTGATCCCGTGGAGGGATCCGTGGATAAGGGAGAAAATCTGGGAATCGGCTATTTTGAACAGGAAACCAAGGAAGCCAATTACAACACCTGTATCGAAGAGATCTGGAAGGAGTTTCCCTCACTGAATCAGCACGAAGTTCGTTCTTCCTTGGCAAAGTGTGGCCTGACCACAAAGCATATTGAAAGCAAAATGGTGGTTCTAAGCGGCGGAGAAAACGCGAAGGTCCGTTTATGTAAGCTGTTGAATCGGGAAACCAATCTGTTGATTCTTGATGAGCCCACCAATCACTTGGATGTGGATGCCAAGGAGGAATTAAAACGTGCCTTAAAGGCCTACAAAGGCAGTGTGCTGTTGATCTCCCATGAGCCGGAATTTTACCGGGAAGTGACCACCGACATTTGGAACTGTGAAAACTGGACCACGAAAATATCCTAAAAAGTGGGGGACAGGGGATGGGATCGTAAAAAAAACGAATTCCAGCCCCTGTTCCTTTTATTTGTATTAAAGAATTTGAGCCTCCGGTCGATAATATATAAGTCGGTGCTTATAACGATAGGGGCAGTGAAAGAGGGGCCGCCCGTCATCGGGGGCAGCATCAAAAAATCAGGTAGTACAAAAATCAGATCGTACGTAAGGGGGAAAGCTGTTTAGTCAGCGAAAATATGAAAAGTATTCGTATGAAACTCATTATTTATTTCTCGGCAATCATTTTAGTCATTGCCATTGTTTTCAGTGGGGCTTCTATTTTCACCACAAGCAACATCATTCAAGAGGAGGGGGAAAGTGCTTTAATGAGGCAATCCCAGGAAATCGGAGAGGTCTTCGCCAGTGAACTGCGAGGGGACCTGAGCACTCTGGGAGCCATCGGGAACAGTAGCGGAATGGGAACCATGGGATGGTTTACCCAACAGCAGATTTTGGAAAGGTATGTGGAGAATTCCGATTTTATCGGCCTCGGGGTTGTCAGTCCCGACGGATCTACCCAATATGCCGACGGATCCACGGCGGAATTGGGGGACCGGGATTATGTGATAAGAGCCTTTGAAGGGGAAGCCAACGTATCCGATGTGATCATCAGTCGGGTAACGGATTCCCCCGTGGTCATGATGGCCACCCCCATTGAACAGCGGGGAGACATTGTGGGAGTATTAATCGGACGACTGGAAGGGGAAGCTTTAAGCGAGCTTTTGGAAGGAAAGGGCTACGGAGAACAGGGTTATGCTTACGTTATCAACGAAGAGGGAACCGTGCAGGCCCATATTGATCCGGAGCTTGTGATGAACGGCTTTAATCCCATCCTAGACTCGGCAGAGGACCCGGAGCTTGTACCGGTGGCGGAAACTTTTGAAGAAATGCTCCGGGAGGAAGCCGGGGTAGCGGACTATCATTATCAAGGGGAGGACCTTTATGCCGGATTTGCACCGGTTGAGGGAACCCAATGGCGGGTGGTGGTAACCGCCGAGCAGGGGGAGGTATTAAGTGCCTTGCCCAGTATGCAGCGAAACGTACTATTGATGACGGGGGTCGTCTTGGCCCTGGGGATTGGGATTGCCTATGTTGTGGGGAACGCATTTTCAAAACCCATTGTAGCCGCATCGGATATCCTCAACAGACTATCAAATTACGATCTAACCTATGATGAAAATCATCCCGCAGTTCAGTATCTGGATCAAAAAGACGAAGTGGGGGGCATGATTCGGGGGATCGCGAAAATGCAGGAAAACTTTGTGGTGCTGCTCAAAGGGGTATCCGGCAATGCCCAAGAGGTGGCCTCCTCTTCGGAAGAGTTGACGGCCACCAGTCAGGAATCCTCAAAGGCGGCGGATGAGGTAGCGAAAACCATTGAAGAAATGGCGAAAAGTGCCGGGGAGCAGGCTCAGGAGACGGAAACCGGCGCGGAAAACATCAATGTTTTAGGGAACTATATTGAAAAGGATCAGGAGCTCCTTAAAAAATTAACCGGTTCAGCAGAGGTGATTGACGGCCTAAAGGAAGAAGGAAACCACCTCCTGGGGGATCTTGTTGAAAAAACCCAGGCCAGCAGTCAAGCCGCTGGGGAAGTGCAAAAAGTGATTGGAGAGACCAATGAAAGTGCTCAGCGGATCGAAAGTGCCAGCGGTATGATTCGAAGCATTTCGGAACAGACCAATCTTCTCGCTTTAAATGCGGCGATTGAAGCCGCCCGGGCGGGTGAGGCCGGCCGGGGATTTGCTGTGGTGGCGGAGGAAATTCGAAAGCTGGCGGAGCAGTCGGAATCCTTTACCCAGGAAATCGACGAGGTGATTAGGGACCTCAGCGAGAAAACCCAAAACACGGTGAAAATCATGGATGAGGCCGGTGAAATTGTTCAACAACAAACCCGGGGGGTGGAAGATACCCAAAGGAAGTTTAGTGGCATTAACAACGCCATTGAAGAGATGAAAGAAATATTAGAGGTGGTCAATGATTCCTCCCTGGAAATGGCAAAGCAAAAGAACGAAATCATCGGTGTGATCGGCAATCTTTCCGCATCTTCCCAGGAGAATGCGGCGGCGACGGAGGAAGTTTCCGCTTCGGTGGAAGAGCAAACCGCAGCCATGGAAGAGATCGCCAATGCCAGTGAAGCCTTGGCGGAACTGTCGGAAAAAATGCAGGAGAGCATCAGTCGCTTTAGGATTTAAAGGTTTGAAGTGTATGACTGAAGGACTCTGGGATTTTCCAATTTGATGAACTTGATAAGGAGGGTGTCGGTAAATAGCTTAGCCGGCACCATGATTTTATTATAGCGAAGGGAAAAGAATAAAATTTTTTCTGTTGTATGATTCATTTCTCCATCCTCGGGTAAATTATTAAAAAAGGAGGAATGATTACAATGAAGATACTAGTCGGTTATGATGGATCGGAATCAAGTCTTCGGGCTGTGGGAAAAGCCCACCGTTTAATTAAGGACTGCGGGGTCCACGAGGTAACTCTGATTCATGCCCATAAGCAAGACTCCCGGGAATCCATTTCAAAGGATAAGTTTGCAACCTCTCCCGACCTGCTGGATCAATTAAAGGATCAGGACAAGAAAAATTGGTTGGAAAAGCAGGAGGTTTTGGAAGAAATTGCGGAGAAACTTGAAAAAAGCGGGGCGAAAACCAATATCCGTATTGAACAGGGTCATCCCGCGAAAGTGATTATCACGGAAGCAGAAAACGGAGACTACGACATGGTCATCCTGGGCCGGCGAGGTCGAGGAGGCCTAAAGAATATGGTGATGGGAAGTGTCAGCAACGCCGTTATACAAGGAACGGATACCAGTGTGCTGGTGGTTCACTAGTCTCTAGCCTGTAGTTGGATAATATAATTGTAAACCTCCGGAAACCAATGGTTTTAAAGCGGAGGTTTTTTAACGTGATTTATATATAAGTAAATTATTTAAAAAAGGACGGATTCCCATGAATGAAAAGAAAACCTCCCTGGGCAGGGAATACATAAAAGGAGCCACCTTTGGGATTATGGGAATGCTGGGAATATCCATTTATATCCTGGCGGATACCTTTTTTATCGCCACGGGGATCGGCAATGAAGCCCTGGCCTCCTTAAATATTGCAATACCCGTATATGGGTTATTAACCGGCATGGGGTTGATGCTGGGAATCGGCGGCGCAACAAAGTTTACGATCCTTAGGGCGAGGGGAGAACATCGGGCGTCGAAAAGAATCTTTACCAACACCTTGATTTTAGGAGGGGGTTTTTCTTTAATAATGACCCTGGGGGGCCTTTTTTATGCCGAAGAATTTACCCGGTTCTTGGGAGCCGATGAATCCATCTTTCAAATGACAAAAACCTACCTTCGAACGGTTTTATTATTTTCAAGTTTTTTTATTATGAACAATATTTTTGTAGCCTTTGTTCGAAACGACAACAACCCCAGAATCGCTATGCTGGGCATGGTGATCGGCAGTTTCGGCAATATTGTGCTGGATTATATTTTCATATTCCCCTTACAGCTGGGCATGCTCGGTGCGGCTCTGGCCACGGTGACGGCCCCGGCGGTGGGACTTTCTTTGATGATTCATTACTGGTTGAAGCATTCAAGGAATTTAAAACTGAAAATGCCCACAACATTTTTCAAGGAATGGCTGGACATTATCCGCCTGGGTTCCGCGGCCTTTATTACGGACTTTTCCAACGGCTTGGTGATCCTTCTATTTAATTTGACGATTCTGGGCATTGCGGGAAACATTGGGGTGGCAGCCTACGGTGTGGTAGCAAATATGGCGTTGGTGATTGTGGCGGTATATATCGGTATAGGACAAGGGATTCAACCGTTAATCAGTGAAAGTTTCGGAAAAAAGCGGGAAGAAGACTTAAAGAGGATTTTACGCTGGACCATACTGCTTACCCTGGGTATGGGAGCCCTCACCTACACCGGCGGTGTGATTTTTGCCCCCTCTATTATGGATGTGTTCAATTCTGAGGGAGATCCCACCATGAGCCGTTTGGGCATTGAAGGCATACGCGTCTATTTTTCCGCCTTTCTCCTTATGGGGATTAACATTACTATGGGGGCTTTTTTTGCGGCGGTCTCCCTATCGAAACCTTCCATCAGAATTTCATTGCTAAGAGGGGTCTTTTTAATAATCCCCTTAGTCTTTATCCTCCCCCGGTGGATGGAGATGCTTGGGGTATGGTTGGTGGTACCTATAGTGGAGCTGATCACTGTGTTTGTCGTCATCGGATATTTACGTTATTACTCGAAAAAAGTGTTGCAGCAATCGTAATGGAAGGGTAAGGGAGAGTAATTTGCCAAGGTTTATTTTTTATTAGGAATTTTTACGGCTTGAAGGAAATCAGTCTTTGTTTGTAGAATTACTATTATAGAGGAAAAACATCCTAAGGAAATACAAAACAGGAGGACTTAATATGCCCATAGTACTGATCATACTTTTGTTACTTGCAGGAATCATCTTTCCAAAGCTGATACAATACAAGCGGTCTCAGTATAAGACAGAAAGTGGGAACCGTTTTTTTGAAACGATCCTGAACCCTAAAAAATACGGGGAGTTTTTAGCTTTTACCTATTTGGAAGAGTATCAGATTTATCGAAAAATCCTTACAAATCGGTTTTTAGTAAAGGAGGACCAAAGGTCCGTGGAATTGCAACTGATCATGATCAGCGAGGCGGGAATTTATGTGTTCGATGTGAACAACTATAAGGGGATCCTCCGGGGTCATCCCTTGCAGGAGCGTTGGTCACAACATTATAAGAACAAAGAGCAGACGTTGAAGAATCCTTTACTGGAAAATCAAAAAAGAATTCAGCTGCTGAGGGAGAGTTTTTCTGCAATCGATCAATCCCGGATCAAGTCCTTTGTGTTAGTTAATAATGACTGCACCTTAGAAGTCGAAGGATATAATTCTGAAGAGGGAAGAATACTGAAAATGAAGGAATTGATCAATGAATTGAATGAGGATATTTTAGAAACCAAGCAGGTGTTGTCAAATCAAGAAGTGGATAAGCTGTACGATAGGTTGAAAAAGGAAACTCGAAGAAAGGGATCCGGCTAACACCTATGAAAAGGAGCCTTCATAATAACTATGAAGACTCCTTTTTTTAAATAAAAATAGGCTAATCCGCTTCAAATCCGTTATCCGTATGATCCCCGTCACAGAAGGGTTTGTTGTGGGACCCTCCACATCGACAAAGAGTATAATGTTCCCTACACTCCGGTTGACAGCCGCTATCATCTTTAAGCAGGATCCCACCGGTGACTTGTAAAGGTCCGTCCTTATCGGTTGTGATGGCGGGATTTTCCTGTCCCCATTCCTGAAAGCGCCGATTTCCGAATCCGTAGCTGAGGGCACCGGAAGGACAATGCTCGATGGTTTCAATAATTTTTGTAACGCTGGCGCCCTCGGGGGTGATCCAGGGTTTTTTGTCTTTGTGAAAAACCTGGGGAAGCATTTCAACGCAACTGCCATCATGGCTGCAAACCCCGCGATTGTCATAAATGATGATATCTTCACCGGTATAGGTTTTAACTTCATCGGGAACCCGGTCTTTTTTCTTTACCTCATTCAGTCCTTCTTCATTATGGGTACCGTCACAGTAGGGCTTCATTTTAGAGCCGCCACATCGACAAAGTCCGGTAACCGGCTGGGTGTCAAGTTCTTCTCCAGTGGATTTTTTCAAGGTCTCCAGGTCGGTGACTAAATAATTGTTGTACTTGGAAACTACGATCGTTGGGGTTGACTGGTCCTTCTTTTTGTTGTTGGACATGTTACATTCCTCCTTTTACTATTCGGAATATTCCATCTTATAGTAATTATAACATAACTTCCTGTCACCGTCAGTCTAAAAAATGGGAGATCAGCTTTTGCCGGGTTTAATGGAATGGCGAAGTGGCGGAAGGCAATGTTTAAGACCGGGGTAAGGGAGGTATAAGTAATATGTAAAGAAAACAGAATTTTCAAATGAAAACTAAAGGAGTTGTTCAAATGGGACAAGAAAGAGAAAAGGGCAGAGTAGCAGGAAAGGAACCGATTGATGTGGATGTAAAAAAAGGAGAAACCTATGTATGGTGCAGTTGCGGCCGGAGTAAAAATCAACCCTTCTGCGATGGTTCTGATGAAGGATTTTCCTTTGAACCCGTGGCCTTTACCGCAAAAGAAACCGGGTCGGTAAAGCTTTGCACCTGCAAGCAAACCGATACCCCGCCCTACTGCGATTGCGCCCACGATAACTTGTAATAACGAAAGTTTTTGGGATCCGATTACTTAAACAAGGTGAAGCCACCGGTACTAATGGTGGCTTCATCAATGAAATGCTGTAAAAAGTAAAAAGAACAGAAAATTCAATGGATAAGGATGATTAACAAAACAAGACAAGGATGATTAACAAAACAAGGATGATTAACAAAAAAGAAGGAGCTGAAAAAATGGCGATTGATGTAAAAGTTCCCTGGGGAGAGAAATATACAATCAACCATGTGGTTTTTGACTTGAACGGAACCCTGGCGAATAACGGTGAAATAGCGAAGACCACGGAAAAGCTGTTAAAAGCGTTGGCACAAAAGGCTAAAATTTATGTACTCACAGCAGACACCCATAACACCGCCGGGAAGTTAAAAGAAGAAATCGGTGATTTTTGTGAGATCATTGTGCTCCAGAGCAGTGATCATTCCGAGGAAAAAGCGCGCTTTGTTCATACTTTAGGTTATCGAGAAACCGTAACCCTGGGTAATGGGGGAAATGATGTGAAAATGGTGCAGGAGGGAATCCTATCCTTCGGAATAATAGCAGGGGAAGGCGCTTACGCTCCCCTTCTGACAAAGGTGGATATTGTGGTGCATAATATCGACCATGCCATCGAGATGCTGATTCATCCCAGGAAGATTGTGGCCACCATCCGAAAATAATCGCAAAAACAAGCCACCGCTAAAAGGGTGGCTTTGGTGCGGGTAAAATAAAATTTTGATCACGCCCGGAGGACTTTGCTAAGAAAATCCTTGGTTCGGGAATGCTTAGGCTCATTAAAAACTTCACTGGGCCGCCCTGATTCTACTATGTTTCCTTGATCCATGAAAAGCACCCGGTCTCCCATTTCCTTGGCAAAGCCCATCTCGTGGGTAACAACGATCATGGTCATGCCTCCTTTTGCCAGTTTTTTCATGACTTCCAAAACTTCGCCCACCATTTCCGGATCTAAAGCTGAGGTAGGTTCATCAAAAAGCATGACTTCCGGAGACATGGCCAGGGCTCGGGCGATGGCCACCCGTTGTTTTTGACCCCCGGATAACTTAGCGGGATAAACAAGAGCTTTATCTTTTAAACCCACGGTTTCCAGTAGTTTCATCCCCCTTTCTTTGGCATTTTCTAAAGAGGTGTTTTTTACCTTAATGGGAGCTAAAGTAATGTTTTCCAGCACCGTCAGATGAGGAAAAAGATTAAAATGTTGAAACACCATGCCCATATGTTCCCGGTGTTGATTGATATTACTTGTCTTATCCATAATATTGGAATTTTTAAAATAAATTTTGCCGTCGCAGGGTTCTTCCAGTCTATTCAGACAACGAAGCAGCGTGCTTTTTCCTGAACCACTGGGACCGATAATCACCACCACTTCCCCTTGATTGAACTCACCATGGATTCCCTTTAATACATGGAGGTCTTTAAACTTTTTATGGAGATTTTCCACTTTAATCACTGATCCGCATCCTCCTTTCTGCAATACCCACCAGATTTGACAGGGTAAAGGTAATAATAAAATAAATGATGGCAACGATAATCAGGGGTTCAAAAGGACGATAGGTGTTCCCTCGAATGATATTGCCGCTATACATAATATCGTAGATTCCAATAATAGAAACAATGGCGGATTCTTTGACCACAACAACAAATTCATTTCCCAAGGCGGGTAAAATGTTTTTAAAAGCCTGGGGGATGATAATGTATCGCATCGATAGGGCGTGACTCATCCCTAAGGAACGGACCGCTTCCATTTGTCCGGCATCCACAGACAGGATGCCGGCTCGGATAATTTCAGCGATATAGGCGGAACTGTTGATGGTCAGTGCTATAATCCCTGCAAAGAAGCTTGGAAAGCGCATACCGGTTATTTGGGGGAGGCCGTAGTATACGATATATAGCTGAACCAACAGGGGGGTTCCGCGGATAAATTCAATATAAGATGAAGCAAAGCCTTTTAAAATCCGGCTTTTTGATAAACGCATCAGGGCTAATAGAATGCCGAAGACCACGCCCAGTAATAAGGTAAAAAAAGCTAAGGCCAGGGTGTTTAAGGTTCCGGTAATATACATGGGGTAGTATCGTTGTAAAAAACTGAAATCCATGGTTGCACTTCCTTTCGATAGGACTACTCCTGATTCTGTTGATCCGCTAAAATTACAGCATCTTCAATAAACTGATCAATACTTCCGTCGGCGATTAATCGCTCTAGAGTTTGGTTGACCGAGGCTAAGAACTCTTCATGTCCCTTTGCCACCGCAGCGGCAACGCCGTCTTCTTTACCGAAGCTGATTTGAGAAAGGGTAAGATCCTCATTATTTTCGGCGTAGGCCATGGCAACGGTATCCACAAGAATAATGCTGTCGATGTTTCCGTAATTCAGTTCAAGCACCAGGTCGCTGATTTTTCCCAGGGATTTGATCTCTTTTGCATTAGATACCTGTTCCTGGGCAATACCCTCTTGGACAGTGGCCATTTGAACTCCGATTCTATGATCTTCTAAGTCGCTGATACTTTGGAACTTCTCATAATCCTCTTTACGAACCAACATGGTTTGCTCCGCTTCGTAGTAGGAAGTTGAAAAATCCACGCTTTCCTTTCTTTCTTCCGTAGCGGCCATTCCTGCAACGATCATGTCAATGTTGTCCGCAACCAAAGCGGCGAGTAAACCGTCAAACTGCATATCCACAATTTCCAGTTCTACGCCCATATCCTTGGCTATTTCCTTTGCGATATCAATGTCGAAGCCCACGATTTGAAGTTCACCGTCAATTTCCGCATAAAATTCATAGGGGGGATAATCGGCGGAGGTTCCAAGGACCAGTTTCCCCGAGGCTTGAATTTCTTCGAGCTTGTTTTCTGCTTGTGCATCTTCTGCGGTAGCAGAACATCCTACAGTGGTAATTAATAAAGTAATCATGAATAATGAAAAGATGAGTAAGTTTTTCTTTAATAGTTTCATAATATTCCTCCTAAATGGTTTTGTAGTTTGGATATATCCTATGGAGAGTTATTATACATAATAGTGATTAATTATGCAAGTGTTTTTTATACTTTTTTCGGTTTTATTTATGGGATCGGCCTAAAAAGGAGAATAATCGTTGGCTTTCAATGTGTTGTTAAGGAGCTATATTTTGGAGGTGTATTTATATACACAACCGCGGATAAACATCAGGGAACGGTTATGAATAATACCAAGGGGAGTAGGGACGGAGCGCAAGGGGTACAAAAGAAGATAAAGATAAATAATTAACAATAGAATTTCCGGGTATATAGTAATGCGTACACAAAAAGCACTAAAAGATTGATAGAGGGAGGGATAAAATGAAATTATTAGTATGTTTCGACGGGTCCGAACAAAGCCATAAAGCGGTGAAAGCCGCAAAGGATCTAGCTTTGACCGATGAAAAAAAAGAGATTACCTTACTCCATGTGTATCCGGAAAAAGAAGATTCTTACTGGAAAGCCGTGGAGGAAAACCGCCCCCGACCATCGAAGGAGCTTTCCGGACATGAACGTTTGCAAATCGAAAAATTCATGAACATCAAAAAAATGGCCGGGGAAGTTAAGGAAGACTTGGAAAAAGCCAATATCCGGGTCAACAAAAAAATTATTAAAGGGGAGCCCGTTGAAAAAATCACGGAGATTGCTGAAAAAGAGGGTTATGATCTGATCATTATCGGAAATCGAGGATTGGGAGGGCTGAAAAAGTTCATGCTGGGAAGTGTCAGTAACGGTGTAATCCAAGAAGCAAAAGGGAATGTGTTGGTCGTGAAGTAAAGCCGGGTTTCCTTTGTGAAGAATATGAAGGCAAAGAAACTGCCCCTAAAGGATGAACCCGGGGCAGTTTTTTTAAGCAAATTTAGTTTGAGAATTTTTAAGTTAGTTTGAGAATTTTTAAGAAAGAAGAAAGTCTTTATCGATCCTTAGGTGTCCATTCCCGCCATACATTCCCGGCTAAGTCCGGTCCCGGTGTTAAGGTCTTCTTTCCTTTGACCCAACCGGCAGGGGTTACTTCTCCGGTTTCCCGAACATGTTGGAAGGCTTCAACTTGTCTTATCAGCTCTTCAACATTACGGCCGACAGGAGGGGTCATGACTTCCATGGCCTGAATAACACCGTCGGGGTCAATTAAAAATCTTCCCCGGATATTTACGCCGCCGCCTTCGTCATAGACGCCGTAGAGCTTGCCAATGCTTCCATTACCGTCGGAAACCATGGGATAGGGGAATCCTCCCTCTACCATTTTAGTAAGTTCGGTTTCCTGCCAAATTTTGTGGGTAAAGTGGCTGTCGGTACTGATGGATAATACGTTCACGTCTAAACGGTCAAAATCTTCTTTTCGATCAGCAACTGCTGATAATTCCGTAGGTCACACAAAGGTAAAGTCCCCGGGATAAAAACATAGGATCGTCCACTTATCCGTAAAATCTGACAAACTCACTTCTGAAAAATCTCCGTTTTGATAAGCCATTGCGGTAAAATCCGGAGCTTTTCCTCCAACTTTTGCTAACATTTGCATCTCCTCCTTGGGATTGTTTTTGTTGTGCTCTTCTTCACCAGTATTTTCTTGAGTAGGTAAAGGATTTGATGAAACACAGGATAGGGATTTCTTTGACAAAATATCATCCTCCTTTGGGCAAGGGATTGAAAAAAGCTTTTTAAAATAGAAAACTTATTGAGAAGCTTTATAACTATTTATACACAACTGGGAAAGATTTAAACATTAAAATGAGAAAAATTATTACAAGAGAACAGATTACAATATTGAAATATTAGGATGCAAACATATTGCCTGGAGAAAAAAAGGAGAAGAAACGAAGAAGAAAAGGTCCCATTAATGGAAAAAAACCCTCCTCGAAAGAAAGAGAAGGGTCGGACATTATGGGTTTTGTGGGGATGTTAGGTTAGGGTGGGAAAATTATTCCTCCTGTTGTCTCTCCATAAATACCTTGGAAGCCGCCTGATATTCCTCGTCGCTTTCAATATTGTTGAGTCGGGGTTCCTGATCGGCTTCAAAAAATTCGTAGAGCAGGGCGGTTTCTGAGTCCTTAGGCAGGAGAGCGATATAGCTTTTTTCGCCGACTTCAAAAATATCCAGCACATCACATTCCAGTTCTTTTCCATCGGTCAAGGTTAAATAAATTTTTCTTGGCTCCGGGTGATGATGATGCCCGTGTTCCTGGTCACAATCACAGCCGGAGGACTGTTCATCTTCCGGGGTATGGCAGTGGCAGGAATCAGTATCTTTATTCATAGGTTCACCTCCTTAAGGTTTTAGGATTTCTTTCAGTATACAGGAGGGATCCGGTAATTGAAAGGAGACTTTATACTCGAAAGTTTTCCCGAGCTTGGGAAGGGGCTTCTTCGGGAGGGAAAGATGCTCAAACATCAACCGGGGAGCAAAAATAATAGGCCATGGTGAAAATGCTTCCTAAGAGGGTTTTAGAAATAAGTTAATAAAACCCGGGCACCGGGGTATATATTAAGCAAAGACTTTTATCCTAGATGGGGAGGGGAAGTACATGAAATCTTTTAAAAGTATTAAAGGGGTACAGGCATTTATTCAGGAACAGGAAGTGAAAATGGTGGATTTTAAAGTGGTGGATATGAAGGGGCGATGGAACCACCTTACGATACCGGCAGAGCGCCTGAAGGAAGAGATTATGACCGAAGGTATCGGGTTTGACGGATCGAGCTACGGATTTTTAACCGTGGAAAAATCCGATATGGTTTTAATCCCCGATCTTACGACGGGATTTATCGATCCCTTTACGGAAATGCGAACCCTGGTGTTTATCGCTGATATTTACAGGTTGGAAGAGGGCAAGCGGGTCCGCTTTGAAGATGATCCCCGATATATAGCCAAGAAGGCCGAGGGATATATAGCAGAGAAAGGGATGGGGGACGAGGCCTTATTCGGCCCGGAGTTCGAGTTTTATGTGTTGGATCATATCTCCTATCAAATTAAAAACCATCATATGGAAGTGAAAATCGATTCCCGGCAGGGAGAATGGAATGCGGGGAAATCCGATGAGAAAAATCCGGGGAACAAGGTGAAGAAAAATGGCGGCTACCATGTGGACGTCCCACTGGATTCCAGTTATAATTTCAGAAATCAAACCGTGGATTTATTAGGGACCTACGGGGTTCCGGTAAAATATCACCACTCGGAAAACGGCGGCCCCGGTCAGGTGGAAATCGAGGTGGAGTTCGCAACCCTATTGGAAATGGGGGACCGCACTCAAAAGCTAAAGTATATTCTTCGGAACAATGCCGTGAAAAACGGGCTGAGCACCACCTTTATGCCCAAACCCTTCAGCGATGAGTGCGGAAACGGCATGCACATTCATATGCATTTATTCAATCAAGGAAAGCCCCTGTTTTACCACGAGGGAGGGTACAGTAATTTAAGCAAGACCGCCCTGTATGCCATCGGAGGAATTCTAAAACATGCCCCGGCATTAATGGCCTTTACCAATCCCAGTACCAATTCCTATAAACGTTTAGTCCCGGGATTTGAAGCCCCGGTAAGCATTTGTTACGGCACCGCCAATCGCAGCGCCGTCATTCGCATCCCCGGTTACGCCACCCAGCCGGAGCATAAGCGCTTTGAGCTCCGATCTCCCGATGGCACCGCCAATCCTTATTTAGCCTATACGGCGATGCTCCTTGCGGCGGCGGAGGGGATCGAAAATAAGATAGACCCGGCAAAAGAGGGCTTCGGTCCCTATGATGTGAATGTGTTTGAATTGAAGGCATCGGAACAGGAAAAAATCAAGAGTTTGCCGAAGGATCTGTTGGAAGCCTGTGACGCCTTGGAAAAGGACCATCAATTTTTGTTAAAGGGCGGTGTCTTTTCAAAGAATTTGGTCCGAAACCAGATACAAAAACTGAGAGAAGAGCATCACCAGATCCATAAACTTCCCCATCCCGAGGAGTTTCGAATGTATTATGATCTGTAACTTCCGGGAGGCTCCATGTCTTTTAACCAGGCCTTTGCCGAAAAAAAAGCCATCGGGATAGATGGCTTTTAACACGGGGGGTTCTCGGGTTTCTTCTGTAAACTACAGAAGTTGGCCGTAGTCTCAAAAGACCTTTGCCCGCTCCAGGTCCTTTTCAAAGGACCGGATAGCTTTTAATTTATCCTCCTGGGAAGATTTGGATTTTTTCTTTCTTCGGGAAAAAAGCCTGGCGATCCTTCCTCTTTTTTGACCGGAAGCGGCGGTATTAGGTGCATGCTTTCTAAAATCCATGACCATGGTAAGCCCTCCTTATTATACCGGGATATATACCCTAAAAAGAAGAGGTTACGCAAAACCGAAATTCAGGCTTACTCCCGGTCGGTGATAAAAGGCACAAAAGCAAAACCGGGGTAGTAACTTTTATGAAAATCGTTATTGCCTCGTTTCTCCACTAAGACCAGGTTCCCCCGCCGGTCTTGAAGGGGGAGGACCAGTTTCCCACCCTCAGCCAGCTGGTCAAGGAGAGCCGACGGGATTTCTCTGGCTCCGGCACTGATAAGAATCCGGTCAAAGGGGGCTTCCTCCGGGACACCCTTAGCCCCATTGCCCTGAAGAAAAATGCCGTTTTCATAGGGGGCATGTTTAAAGTTTTCCTCTCCGAAGGTTTTTAAAGAAGGCAGAAGTTCCATGGCGATGACCTTTCCCCGGGGTCCCACAATGTGGGATAACAGGGCGGTGGTCCAACCGGAGCCGGAACCGGCATCCAGGACTTTATGACCTTTTTCAGCTTGCAGAAGCTCTAACATAAACACCACCGTGGAGGGCTGGGAGATGGTTTGTCCTTCGCCGATGGGTAAAGGCCGATCCAAGTAGGCATAATCAGTATACCTGGGCAAAACAAAATCTTTTCGATCCACAGCCAGTAAGGCTTCTTTGATCGAGGGGGTTTTTAAAATGCGGTTGGCTTCAATTTTTTGAACCAATAAAGCGTTGTTATCCATTTTCTAACAACCTCCTTTTGTCGAACAGCAAAACTTTCCGGGGATCAGGCGTATAATTATTTTCTTTGTTACTACCAGTATACCGTGATAAACTGAAAGTATAAAGAAGGTTTTGGATTTTCCTGTGGAATAGGTACAAGGGAAAACAACAGTGAACCTTCCGGAACAGAAGTTTTGAGGATTTTTGCAATCGATATCGAGTATTTTTGTAATCTATTTGAAAGAAAGAAGGTGAAGGTATGAAGACGCGTATTGTAACTGAGGACCTGGTATACACCGTAGACCAGGAACCCGGGGAATTTTTAAAGACTTTTTTAGATGAGGACAATAATGTGAAAAGTGATTTTGTGGAAATCACCACGGAAAGAGAGCGTAATATATTCATCAATGTACGGCATATTATCCGGGTGGAAGCCGTAGACCGTTAGCAGCCAAAGGACAGGCGGGAGGAATTACCATGGATGAAGACAGGAAGAACAACAAAAATAATAGCAACAACAAAAGTAACAACAAAAACAAGGAAAACAATCCACGGCTCCCTTTAGAAGGATGGAACTTAGAGGCCGGTTATCAACAGTTGCCGGGAAAGTTATTCAGCAAAGCGGACCCGGTACCGGTGAAGGATCCCAAGGTTCTTGTTTATAATGAGGCCTTAGGAAGGGAACTGGGACTGCGGCTCGAACAAGAGGAAGGGGTTCCCGGGGGGTTGATTTTTTCCGGGAATGCGCTTCCCCAAGGGTCGGCCCCCATTGCCCAGGCCTATGCCGGTCATCAGTTCGGTCATTTTACCATGCTGGGAGATGGACGGGCCCATCTTTTAGGGGAGCAGCTCACCCCTCAGGGGGGACGATACGATATTCAACTAAAGGGTTCCGGCCCTACCCCCTATTCCAGACGGGGGGACGGCCGGGCGGCCCTGGGACCGATGCTTAGGGAGTATATCATCAGCGAAGCCATGCATGCCCTGGGCATCCCAAGCACCCGGGCCTTAGCGGTGGTTGCCACGGGAGAGGATGTGCAGCGGGAAGAAAGGCTTCCAGGAGGAATTCTTACCCGGGTGGCCGCCAGCCATATCCGGGTGGGAACCTTTGAGTATCTGCAACGATTCGGGAACCTTCAAGAACTAAAAGCCTTAGCAGACTACACCATTCAGCGGCACTTCCCGGAGATCCTGGAAAAAAGCGACGGAGAGGAAAAATACGTAAAACTTTTTGAAGCGGTGCAGGATAAACAGGCGGCTTTAATTGCCAAATGGCAGTTGGTAGGGTTCATTCACGGAGTAATGAATACCGATAACATGGCCTTAAGCGGAGAAACCATTGACTACGGGCCCTGCGCCTTTATGGATACCTATGATCCCGGGACGGTGTTCAGCTCCATTGATCGAGGGGGCCGCTACGCCTATAAAAACCAGCCTTCCATCGGGCAGTGGAATTTAGCCCGGTTTGCCGAGACTTTGCTGCCCCTGGTGCATCAGGATCCGGCCCAGGGAGCTAAGATCATGGAAGAAAAGCTGCAAGGCTTTTCCCGGGCCTATGAAGCCTACCGGCTAAAGGGTATGGGTGAAAAGCTGGGGATTTTCCAGGCCGCCAAGGAGGATCAAGTCTTAATCCAAAGACTTCTTCAGCTCATGGCGGAAAAAGAGGAGGACTTTACCAATACCTTTGTGGCCTTAACCTATGGCGGAGAGGAGCACTTGAAAATGGCAGAGACTCCCCGGTTTAAAGACTGGTTCAGCCGGTGGAAAGAGCGGCTGGAAAAACAAAAGAAAACCGAGGGGGAGGCTAAAGCCTTAATGAAAACCGCCAATCCCGCAGTAATTCCGAGAAACCATCAAGTGGAGCGGGCCCTGAAGGCGGCGGTGGAAAAGGAGGACTTTACGGTAATGGAAAAGTTAATGACCGTCCTGCAAAACCCCTATGAAAACTCCAAGGAGAAAAAGCCGTACCAGGAGCCCCCGGATCCTTCTGCTAAACCCTACGTAACCTACTGCGGAACGTAAGTAGACTGGAAAACCTAAATGGAAAAACGCTTCTCCGGTTCAATCGGAAAAGGGGAAATAATTGGGCCCGGCGGTTTAAAATTCCTTACAGCTGGGCTATAATTAAAAGGAAAGAATTTTTCTTTAGCAAAGAAAATAGTAATGGAGGGTGACAGAATGGCAAAAATAATTAAAGGAAAACCGGTGGCAGACAAGATCACCGAAGAGTTATCCAAGGAAATTGAAAATATTAAAGCTAAAGGCGGGCAACCCAAGTTGGCAACCCTTAGAGTGGGCGAGCGGGGAGATGATATTGCCTATGAACGGGGGGCAACCAAGCGGGCGGAAAAAATCGGAATCGAAGTGGCCTCCGTGGTGCTTCCGGGGGATATCACCCAGGAGGACTTTATTGAAGAGCTGCAGAAATTAAATAAGGATGCTTCTGTGAACGGCATTCTGATTTTCAGACCCCTGCCGAAACAAATTGACGAAAGTATGATTAAAAACATCATCGCCCCGGAAAAGGACATCGACTGTTTCAGTCCGGTAAACGTAGGGAAAATGACCGAGGGGGATCCCACGGGGTTCAATCCCTGTACCCCAAGCGCAGTAATGGAAATCCTGGATTTCTACGGGGTGGAAATAAAGGGGGCTGAGGCTTCCGTGATCGGATCCTCCATGGTGGTGGGTAAGCCCGTGGCCATGCTGTTACTGAATCGTAAGGCCACCGTAAGGGTAGCCCATTCCAAAACGAGGGATACCGCCGCCGTCGCCAGACAGGGAGAAATTCTGGTGGTGGGTGTTGGGGTTCCCAAAATGGTAAAAGAAGACTGGGTTTCAGAGGGCGCCGTGGTGATTGATGTGGGCATCAATGTGGACGACGAGGGAAATATGTCGGGAGATGTGGATTTTGAGAAAGTGCAAAAGAAGGCATCCATGATCACACCGGTTCCCCGGGGCGTAGGCTCGGTGACCACAACGGTTTTAGCAAAGCATGTCCTGAAGGCCTATAAACAGCAAAATTAAAGAAGGGTTAGACTCGGTACAGCAATAACTAAGTGACTGCCCTCTCTTTTCAGTAGATCCGAAGGAGGTTCCACTGGAAAGAGAGTTTTTTTTGCGGAAAAAATCATTAGTTTCCTAAAAGAGATATGGTATAATGTTTAAACAATCCTTAACAATCCTTAACAATCCTTAACAATCCTTAACAAACCTTAATAAATCGGGAATTCGGAGGCAAGCGCATGATCAGACAATATTTATCCCCTATAGCCATGAGTGTAGGAACTTCTTTATTAATCCTGTTGTTATCCGCCCTGCCCTATGCGGTGTATAATTATCGTAAACGGGGGCAAGTACCGATCAAGCGAACCCTGGTGGGATATTCTTTTATTTGGTATCTGGTGGCGGCCTATTTTTTGGTGATTCTTCCCCTGCCTTCCCGGGAATCCGTTGAACTCTTAAATACCCCCCATTATAATCTGGAACCCTTTGTTTTTGTAGAACACTTTACCCAGTACTCGGGGATCGACCTATCAAATCCGGCCACCTATCCTGCCGCCCTGTTGCAGCCGACAGCCTATACGGTTTATTTTAATCTGCTGTTGTTTCTTCCCCTGGGGGTATATCTTCGAAAATATTTCGGGTTTACCTTTTGGAAAACCCTTTTTGCAGGATTTCTTCTCAGTCTGTTTTTTGAGCTTACCCAGCTTACGGGGCTCTATGGGGTTTACCCCAGGCCCTACCGGATCTTTAATGTGGATGATTTGATGGTGAACTCCCTGGGGGCGGCAGTGGGATTTTTGATCGCCCCCCTTCTGAAGCCATGGACCCCGGAAATAGAAAGGGAAAAGAGGGTCGGGGAATTCCAGGAGGTCTCCCTGCCCCGACGCTTCCTGGCTTTTGGGGTGGACATCGGCATCGTCCTGGCCCTTTATCCCTTGGCTATCAGGTTTTTGGCGGTTACCCCGATGAATAATCCGGGGCAGGGGGGCTTTAGTTTTGTCCTTGTCTTTATCCTCAGCGGGTTGTATTTCCTAGGCAGCACATGGGTACTAAGGGGAAAAACCCCGGGAATGGCATTGGTCAAGATTAATATCTATCCTCGGGAAGGTGACGGCTTCTCTCGCGCAAGGATGATGTTTCGCCATGTATTATTTCTTCTATGGTTTCCCGGATCCTTGGTCCTGTTAGAGGTGATGGAAATGGAGGAGCCCTATAGTTCCCTTCTTTACTTAACAGTTTTTGTGATTTTGGGCACCGGACTGATCCATTTGGGGGTCAGTGCCTTTAGAAGGGATCGGCGGCTGTTTCACGACCGGTTCAGCAAGACCGGCATGAAAAGTCTGAATTAACAAAGGTTAAGGAGTAATAGCCAAGGATCCGTGATTATTTCCCTAAAGTATGTTAGGATAAAATAACGAAAGAATTTTAAGAGGTGATGGAATGAAAGCATATAGAATTACAATACAGTTACAAGAGGTACACCCATTGATGTGGCGGGAAGTGATCATCCCCGCTACGGCTACCTTTGAGGATCTGCACCGGGTGATCCAAAGGGTTTCGAACTTTAAGGGATGGGCCCTGGATGAGGCGGGAAGTCTCTTTGAGTTTAATTTGCCCGAGGAAAACCTCCGCATTACCAACGATGAGAAAGCCTATATAGAGCATGGGGCTTATCAGGAAAATCGGGAAGACGTGGTTAAAAGACATGGGGAATCCGCCGAAGAATTTCAAGCCTTTAATGAGTCGAGGCTTCAGGATTTGGAGACCGAGATCAAAAAGCCCGAAGAGCTGCACATCGGCTATTATCTTGAAAAGTATCAAAGCATGGAGTATGTCTATGATTACGAAGAAAAGTGGAAATTCATTGTGGGGTACGTTGAAACCGATGAAGAGTACTCGAAGAGCCATCCGACCTTAATTGACGGCGCCGAGGCCGCTCCCATAGAAAATCTGGGGGGCGCGGAAGGCTATAATGAATTTTTAAAAGTCTACCACGACCGGGAGCATCCAGAGCACAAACCCCTTAGGGACTGGGCAGAGAAACAGGGATACGAGGAGTATGATCCGGAAAGGATCAATGAGAAACTGAAAGAAATGACAATATAGGTTCAAGAGACAAGCGATCCCCCGGGATCGCTTATTTTTGGTTTGGCTGAGATTTCCGTCGGGAAGCGGAGTTTGCCGGTAAAAAAAGGGTATAATAATAAGGTATACAGTTCTAAAAAGCATGGATCACGGGAACAAGGAAAAACAGCAAATATCTGAGGGGATTCATTAGGATGCTCCCGGTGGGTCAAGGATTTCTTATAAAGGACGGTGGTCAAATGACAATCTCAACTTCCAGTCCAAACACTAGTCGGCGGTGGACGGTGCTTTTAGGGGGCTTTCTCCTTTCTTTAATGGGAGGGATGAGCTATGCCTGGGGGTCCTTTGTGGTGCCCCTGGTTATGGAATGGGGCTGGACGGCTACCCAGGCCACCCTGCCCTTTACGATTATGATTATCGTATTTTCCATAACCATGATACCCGCGGGGTGGATTCAGGATAGGATTGGTCCACGGAAAGTTGCCACCTGGGGAGCCCTGTTATTTTTTGTTGGTTATGCCCTATCGGGTCTCCTTCGATGGATTCCTGATCCCCTGTGGTTGGTTTTTTCCTACGGCATCCTGGTAGGAGGGGCCTGTGGTCTTACCTACGCATGCATTGCACCCACTGCCCGAAAATGGTACGGGGATCGGCCGGGATTTGCGGTTTCCACCGCCGTAATGGGTTTTGGTCTGGCCGCGGTGGTGTTTTCCCCCCTTAAGCGGCAGATGATTAATTTATGCGGGGTCGACGGAACCTTTGTGGTGCTTTCCATATTTATTGCGGTGGTTGCCTTGATCGGGGCCCGGCTTCTCAAGAATCCCCCCGGGGGATACCGCTCTCCTCCACGGAAGGAAGCCGTGAAAAGCAAGGGCGTTCAATCAGCGGAGCTGCTCAAAGACATTCCGCCGAAGGAGTTTATTAAAACAAAGGTCTTTTATATTCTCTGGCTGGCACTGGCCATGGTGATCGGCGGGGGATTAACCGCCATCGGGCTGATCCCGGCCTATGGAGAAATAGTACTAAGCTTGGAGCCCGCCATTGCAGCAACCGCTATTTCTGCTTATGCCCTTACCAACGGGCTGGGACGACCCTTTGTGGGGGCTTTATCGGATCAGTATGGGACCCTGCGGGTTATGATCACGGTCTATATCATGCAGGCCACGGTATTTTTGGCTCTGCCCTTCATCGCTGTAAATTTCGGACTGCTTCTTGTATGTTCATTGTTGCTGGGGGTGGGCTATGCCACCACCTTTGCCCTTTTTCCGGTGTTGGTGGCCTCGGGCTTCGGGACAAAATATTTGGGATTCAATTACGGTTTGGTCTTCAGCGCCTTTGGAATTGGCGCCCTTACCAGCTTGCTGGGGTCCAGACTTTTGGATATTACCAATTCCTTTACCCCGGCCTTTCTGCTGGCGGGAAGCACGACGGTGTTGGGGCTTGTTCTCTTGCTGATGTTTCGCAGGGAGATCGAGGGTTAAGAAAAGCACGGGGTTATTTATGGATTTGATAAAGCAACGATTGTTTCAGTCCCTCTATCGAGTAACGCTGATACAGTTCGTGACAGGTGTAGGTAAACTTGATGGTATGCACATCCTTGGAAGAGGCGCCTTTCGCAATCAACTCCCCCCATGAAGGTAAAACCGGCCCATGATCCGGCTTGGGAAAGGCCACGCCGTCGATGGTCAAAAGATGGGTAATCACCGCGGTGGTATAGATATCCAGGGCTTTCTCAAAATCCTGGAAATAATCCTTCAGGACCAGCAGGGCATGAAGGCCGGTAATGCAGTGAAGCGCCACAATGCTTTTGGTGTGGTCAAAGGCGGGAAGGCAAAGGTCCAACAGGCCGAGGACCTTCTCCTCAACGGTGCCCTGAATCAAAAATCCCTGATCCCGGTACGCCGGGCTCTGGTACAGTGTTTTCATGGTTTTTCCTAGCGAACTGTTTTGGCGGAGGTTTTTTTCCACAAGAGGACTTTTGATCAGCGAATTCATATTTTCATGGAGTCGGTCCCGCGGGACTTTCCGGTGAAAGGGGGTCACGGCCCGGTAAGCGGTTACATAATAAGCAAGGGCCCGGGAGATTTCCTCGGTCAGAGCTTCGTCGTAGGAAGCCCCTTCTTTTCCATAGGCCAGGCGTATGGTAACGTGGAAAAGTCCCGAGGACATGCCCAGGGGATAGGCATTCAGTATTTTTTCAATCATCGCCTCCGACCCGTGGGTCTTAACTTCATCCTCCATTAACGCCAGACAAGCTTCATAAGCCTCCCGGTTACCCAGGCAGCCATGGATGGAGGTGGCCGGGGTGAAACTTTCCGACACCGGGTCCACATGAAACCGGTCATTATAGAATTCGGTGTAGGATGCCACCCTGCTTAAATCCTTTGTGAGCTGATAAAGGGCGAACTGTCCCATGGGAAGATGATTTACCAGCCCCTCCATGTAAGGGGACTGCTTTCGCCCGTTTTCGTTGATCAGTTGGCTGAGATTCATAATTTTTCCTCCTTAGTATACTGTTTCACCGTATCCAGGGATACCGGATCTTAACGGTAGTATAGTTTATATGTATCCATTTGTGGAAAAGGTAAACCCTCTCTAAGAAATATAAATATCTCCCGGTCTGTGTTATACTATTAAAAAAGACGCCGGGTCCATAGGAAAGACTGCCGGGGATGCAAAGGAGACAAGCACAATGGAAGCGATACCGCAACAAATAATAGCAGGAATGTTGATTATATTTATGGCGGCCATGACCCAGGGGGCCACCAGTTTCGGTTTTTCTCTGATTGCCCTGCCCCTTTTGGGCTTGATGCTTCCCTTGCAGGTAGCGGTACCGATACTGATGATTTACAGTTTGATCCTGAACAGTATGATTCTCTACAGTATTCGGGAACATGTACAGTTAAAAAAGATCCTTCTGCTGGTGATCTTCGGCATGGTGGGTACCCCCTTCGGGGTCCAATTATTGAAAGTCCTGGAGGAAAACACCCTGAAGATGATGGTGGGGATCATTATTGTTTTGGTGGCGGGGATTAACTTTACCGGCTACCATTTTACGGTACGAAATGAAAAAGCCGCATTCATTCCCGTGGGCATTGCCAGCGGCCTGTTGAACGGCAGTGTATCCTTTGGGGGACCGCCCATTGTACTGTTTTTAAATAATCAACGGGTGGAAAAACAGATTTTTCGCGGGAATCTAACCCTGTACTTTTGGATCATCAACCTGTTTTCCATTCCTACCTATTTCCTCAGTGGGCTGATTACCCAGGAGGTGGCGGGTTACGCTCTTTATCTTTTACCGGGACTGCTTTTGGGGACCTTCCTGGGCATCCGGATGGGAAACCGGGTCAATGAAGCTCTTTTTAAAAGAGTCAGTATGAGTCTGATTATGGGCATGGGGATCCTCTCGATCCTGTCGGGAATATAACTGAAATGAAGTGGAAAAGAATGATGAAGTGTTCATTGAGCGCCTTTCTCCCCCGGGAGGGAGGCGTTTTTGACGGAGGCCGTGATTGAACAAAGGAGAAAAGGGGTATTTATAGTTAGGAATCATTATCACAGAATCCCCGGAAATTTAGGGGAGGATAAAGAAAGGAGAAGAAAAATGAAATTAATCAATAAAGGCATTCATCATATCACCGCCATTGCCGGGGATCCCCAGGAAAATGCGGATTTTTATACCGGGGTGTTGGGCCTTCGGATGGTTAAAAAAACCGTAAACTTTGATGACCCCGAGACCTATCATCTCTATTTCGGCGATTATCAGGGCACCCCGGGGACGGTGATTACCTTCTTTCCCCGACCGAATGGGGAAAAAGGAGTCCTCGGCGGCGGGCAGGTAGGGGTTAGCACCTATGCCGTACCCAAAGGAGCTTTACTGTTTTGGGAGGAGCGATTAGCGAAATTTCATATAAACTTTACCCTGGAAACCCGGTTTGAAGAAAAATATATAAGCTTTCAGGATCCCCACGGGCTGCAAATCGAAATCACTGAAAGAGCTGCCGGGGCCCCGAGTCGCCACAGCATCGGCACCCTGACGGAAAAAACGGCGATTAAAGGCTTTCAAGGAGCCACCTTGTATTCAACGGCCCCTGATAAAACCGGGGATCTGTTGGAAAACCTCTTCGGTTTTGAAAAAATCGGGGAAGACCGGGGCTTGATCCGGTACAAAAGCCCCCAGGACCTGGGAGATGTCCTTGATCTTAAAAAAACCGCTCCGGCGCCGGGAACCACCGGTGTGGGCACGGTGCATCACATCGCTTTTCGCGCTTCCAATGATCAGGAACAGCTGGCCTGGAAAAAACTCCTGGAGGATCAGGGCTACCGGGTAACCGAGGTCCGGGACCGAAACTACTTTAAGTCGATTTATTTCAATGAAGAGGGGGGCATCCTTTTTGAAATTGCCACGGAGGGTCCGGGCTTTGATGTGGATGAACCTTTGGAAAAGCTGGGGGAAAGATTTATGCTCCCCGAAGAGTACCAGCCCGTCCGGGAAAAACTTGAAAAGAAGCTTCCGAAGATTGTAGTAAGAGAGCTGGAAAAATAAGGGCAAAGGGTGACGGAAATGAATAAAAACGAAATGAACAAAAACGAAACCATGAAAATCATCAATCCCATGGATTTAACGGAACAGGAAAACTACTTTTTCCTAACGGGATCGGTCATTCCAAGACCCGTGGCCTTTACCACAACCCTGTCCCGGGACGGGGTGTTAAACGCCGCTCCCTTTAGTTACTTTAATATTGTAACCGCCAATCCTCCGATGCTGTCGATTTCTGTACAGCGGGACCGTGGAGTCATGAAGGATACGGCGAGGAATGCCAAGGAGACGGGAGACTTTGTGATTCACATCACCGATGAATCCTACATTGAAAAGATCAATGAAACCTCCATCGCCTTTCCCCCCACTCGGAGCGAAGTGGAATACACCGGCCTTACCCCCGTGGACAGTTCAAAAATCAAGACACCGGGGGTAAAAGAAGCGGGAATTCGAATGGAATGCGTGGTAGAAAAAATCATCCCCCTTGGGGGCAGGGAAAGCGCCCCCGCCTGCGATTTGGTGATCGGCCGGGTGGTGAAGTATCATATTCGGGAGGGGATCATCAAGGACGGACGGATTGACCCAAGAGCGCTACGCCCTGTCAGTCGACTGGCAGGTACCAGTTATGAAAAGTTGGGCGAAATTTTTAAGCTGGAACGGCCCTAATATATCCTGGAGGGTAAAAAAATCCGGGATGGAGGAAACCGAATAGGAAACCGAATAGGAACCCGCTAAAACCCTTTAAAAGGTTTCGGCGGGTCTTTTAGTATTCCTAAGGAGAAAGTTCATGAAAAAATTTCAATGAAATTTTCTCGAAATATGGTAGGATAAGAAGGGAAGGAAGAAAGTAGAAAGGAGCTTTACCATGAAGGATACTGAAAATACTAAAAAAGTTTTACTGATTGATGCCATGAATTTAATTCACCGAAGCTATTATGCCTATCCCAGGCTGGCCACAAAAGAAGGGGTAGCCACAGGGGGCTTTTTCGGTTTTGTGAAATATTTAAAGTCTCTACAGGAAAAGCATCAGCCCTGGCATATGGTCATCTGTTCTGATGCTTCCCGGGAAAGTTTTCGAAACGAATTTTATCCCGAATACAAGGGAACCCGTAAGGAGACCGATGAGGAACTGATTGTCCAGTTCGGTATGATGGAGACCTACTTAGAAAAGTGTAACGCCACCTTTATTAAGAAGGAAAATTACGAAGCCGATGATTTAATCGGAACCCTGGCCTACAGGGCCGTAAATAAAAAATATGAGCCCTTGATTGTCTCCGGAGACCGGGATCTTTTTCAGCTGATCACTGAGGACGTGCACCAAATCTATTTATCGAATAAAGGGATGATCCATTTCGATCCCCGGGGGGTTTCGGAGAAATACGGGGGACTGAGTCCCAAGCAAATCGTGGATTTAAAAGCCCTGTCGGGAGACGCCTCGGACAATATCCCCGGAATCCGGGGCATCGGAGAGAAAACCGCCATTAAACTCTTAAATGCCTACGGGGATCTGGAGGGGATTTATGAAAACACCGGGGAACTGAAGGGAAAGCAAAGGGAAAAGGTTGAATCGGGAAAAGAGGAGGCTTATTTGTCCCGGCGATTGGCCGCCATTGACTGCAACGTGGATATCAATGATGAAGGACTGTTAACCCCCAGGGGAAACTTCTCCCTATCCACAAAAGCCGCCTATGACTATTTGATGGAGCTCAACATTCAAAAGGTTTTCAGGGAAGAGGATGTTTTCTATCCAAAGAAGGAGGAAGCACAGGAAGAGGAGACTCCGGAAGAGGGGCCTCCGGAAGAGGAAGCTTCCAAGCCCGACTTCCAGCAGCTCTCCATGGATTTTTAGGCCGATTTCAAGTAAAGCAGAAGGATTCTGCTGGAAACGAGGTGGATTATGTTTTTTCTTTTACTGGCAACCCTTTGCAGTGCTTCCATTGCGCTGATTTTTAAATATACGGAAGGGGCAAATACCAATCGGCTGGTGATCACCAGCGCCAATTACTTCATTGCCTTTACGATGAGTCTTATTATGATTGCCGGGAAGGGTTTGATCGGGAAAGTGGACTGGTCGAATTCCTTTATGGAGGAGTTTTCCCTGATGTTTAGTCAGGGGGGATTTATTTTTTCCGAGTATTCCAGTATGATCTGGGGCATGATTATCGGTACCCTGGCGGGAGGATTTTTCTTTGCCTCCTTTATTTTTTACCAAAAGAGTGTTCGGGAAAACGGAGCGGGACTGTCGGGAGCCTTCGGAAAAATCGGGATTCTGATCCCCATGATCTTTTCCATCATCCTTTGGCAGGAATACCCCACCTCCATCCAATGGGTGGGGATTATTCTCGCAATTGTATCCATACTGATCGTGAACTTATCCTCGGAGGCTAAAGAAAAGCTGGATGTGAAGTATCTACTGATTTTACTGTTTACCTTCGGCGGCCTTGCGGAATTTTCCAACAAAATTTATCAAAACTATGCCCTGAATGACTACAAAGATGTGTTTTTATTTTTCGTATTTTTCACCGCCTTTCTGATCAGCGGGACCTACACCCTTCGAAGAAAATCCGTAATTACCAAAAGAGATATTTTCACCGGCTTTGCCGTTGGGATTCCCAACCTGTTCTCTTCGTACTTTTTGATTTTAGCCCTGGATACCTTAAAGACCTCCGTGGTGTTTCCCATCTACAGTGCGGGGAGTATTGTGCTGATCACGTTGGGAAGCTTTATCATCTTTAAAGAAAAAATTGCCAACAAAAACAAAGTGGCGATTCTCCTGACGGTGATCGCCTTAATTATGATTAACCGCTAAAGAAAGGATGTTATTTCTTTTTGTCCGGATATTTGGTAAACTGTGAATAGGAAGTATAATGGAGAGGAAGGAATATCATGATGGAAGAGCAAATCAAAAATGAGCAGGGAGTACTGACGGAGGATTCTTTAGCAAAATCCCGGGAGGAAAATTCGGAAGCATCCCTAGCAAACGAAGAAAACATCACTCGAATGAATATAGAGGGCAAGGAGATCATTCTGATCGGAACCGCCCACGTATCGAAGGAAAGTGCAAAACAAGTGAAAGAAGTGATCGAAGAAGAACAGCCGGATTCCGTTTGCATCGAACTGGACCGCCAACGGTATCAGTCGGTGACGGATAAAAACCGGTGGCAGAAGATGGACATTTTCAAAATCATTAAAGAGAAAAAAACCACGGTACTGTTGGTCAACCTGGTAATCTCCTCCTTTCAAAACCGGCTGGCGAAGCAGTTCGGCATTAAGCCGGGACAGGAGATGATTCAGGGAATCGACTCGGCGAAGGAGATCGGGGCCAAACTGGTACTGGCGGATCGAAACATTCAAACCACCTTTGCCAGAGTTTGGCACGGTATCGGCATCAAAGGGAAGCTGTCCCTGATGGTGCAAATTCTTTTCAGTATTTTTAATGATGAGAGTATCTCCGAGGAAGAACTGGAAAAAATGAAATCCCAGGACACCCTGAACGCCATGCTCCAGGACTTCACGGAACATTTCCCGAAGCTTAAAAAACCCCTGATTGATGAGCGGGACCAATACCTGTCCCAAAAGATTAAAGAGGCCCCGGGGAATAAGGTGGTGGCGATTTTAGGCGCCGCCCATGTTCCGGGAATTAAAACGGAAATATATAAGGAACATGACTTAAAAGAGTTATCGAAGGTTCCGAAAAAATCCAAGGCCCCGGGAAAAATCGCCTGGGCCATTCCCATCCTTATTATCGGGATCATCCTGTACACCTTTTATATGAATTTTTCCGCCGGCATCAGCCAAATCACCAGCTGGGTGATCTGGAACGGCGGGTTTTCCGCTCTGGGGGCCATCATCGCCCTGGGCCATCCCTTAACCATATTAACCGCCATTCTGGTGGCCCCCTTAAGCTCTTTAAATCCCTTGCTGGCCGCCGGTTGGTTTGCAGGGATTACGGAAGCCTACCTCCGACGACCCAGTGTGGAGGATTTTGAAAAGCTGTCGGAAGACGCCGTCAGTGTAAAGGGCTTTTGGAAAAATAAAGTCACCCGAATTCTATTGGTGGTCACCTTAACCAATCTCGGAAGCACCTTAGGAACCGTTATTGGAGGCGCAGAAGTGATCCGGGTGTTTATCCGAACGATTACCTAGAAAGGGCCTTATGGAAAAAAAGCTGGGTTCCTATCCCGGGGACCAGGAAAGGATCGATGAAAATGCAGGTGATCATAGATCGATTTGAAGGGGCGTTTGCCGTGGTGGAGCTTGCCGATAAAGAAACCGTTAATATGCCCCGGGCTTTACTGCCCACAGAGGCAAAGGCCGGGGATGTTATAGAGATCAGGATCAACCGGGAGCAGACGAAACAGCGGAAGGCGAAAATGGAAAACCGGATGAAAAACCTCTGGAAAAAAACTTAAGTTTCAAGGAAAGTAAAAAAACGACCCTTCCCGGTCGTTTTTTTTGTAAAAGGTTTCATCAAAAGGGTTGGCAGTACCGGTTTTACAGCACTTCCTTTACCCGTCCCACTTCTCCGCTTTCTAAACGTACTTTAATGCCGTGGGGGTGGTTCGGGGATTTGGTAAGCAGTTTTGCCACCACCCCTTGGGTCAGTTTTCCCGTGCTCTGGTTTTGTTTTTCCACGATGGTAACCGTGGCCCCAGGGGTGATATTACTTCTTTTGGTTCCTTCCATGGGTCTCGCTCCTTTAATCCTGTGTAGGGTTTATTTTGTAGTGTATAACAGAAAGTATAACAACGTGTATAACAGAAAGTATAACAACGTGTATAACAGAAAGTATAACAACGTGTATAACAGTAAGTATAACAACGTGTATAACAGTAAGTATAACAGGAATATACCCGAAAGGCCAGAATCGGGATTGGGGGCCGCCGTCCTTTGGGATTTGGTTGGAATCCTTGGAGTTCCGTGTGTAATAAAGGGGATCCGGGGTACATAATGAAAAGAAAAGTATGTAAGAAAGCGAAGGATCTAAACTTATAATCGGAGGAGATGAGCCTATGAAGTATTTTATTATTACGGGAACCTCCCGGGGCCTGGGAAAGGCCTTGGGAAAAGCCTTAATGGATGAGAACCACCGGGTTTTTTGTATTTCGCGAAAAATGGACCGGGAATTAATGGATTTTGCCGAGACCCAGAGGGGATCCCTGGAGTTTTTTGAATTTGATCTCTCGGACCACGAAAGAATAAGAAGCCTGATGGATGAGATTTTTCAACGGGTGGATCTTGAGGCCGCCGAAGGGATTTATCTGGTCAATAATGCCGGGGTGTTGGCGCCGGTGAAACGACTGGAGGACTGCGAAGACGGGGAAATTCTCCAAAATCTCCATGTGAACCTGGCGGCGCCCTTAATCCTCACCTCCGCTTTTATCAAAAAAACCCAAGGCTTTACCGGGGATAAGAAGGTGATTAACATCTCCTCCGGGGCGGGCAGCAAACCCCATTACGGATGGGCCAACTACTGCGCATCGAAGGCGGGGGTCAATCTTTTCACCCGTTCCGTGGGATTAGAACAGGAATCAAAGGAGGCCCCGGTAAAGATTCTATCCTTAGCCCCGGCAATTATGGATACGAAAATGCAGGAGGAAATCCGCAGTTCCAATAAAGAGGATTTTCAGGAGCTGGAGAAGTTTAAAAACTACAAAAAAGAGGGGCAGCTGCTGCCCACAAAGAAGGTCGCCGAGAAAGTAAAAGAGCTGTTACTGACCGGGGACTTTGAGCAGGGGGAAGTGTTGGATGTGCGGGACCTCTTGTAAAGACTCCCTGTGCTCTGTAAGACCATGACATCATGACATAATGTAAGGACGTGTATAAATGAAAGAAGTGGTAATCTATAGCGGGATTCCCTATTATGAGATCAAGGATTATTTTGAAAAGGCGGCGATGTGGCTCTCTCCGGAGAAGTATTTGGGGGAGCAGTGGCAAGTGGAGCTCGAGGTTCTTGAGGATCAGGGGTATAAAAATCTTCCCATTCCCCAAACCCGGTTGACATTCACCGGGAAGGCGGAAGCCGTGGACCGAGCGGTACACAAATATCGAAGGGCTTTTTTGCGGGGCGGAGCGTAAAAATCCCCGGGGGATTCTTTCCCCGGGGATACACTTTTTCTTATGAATACTCGCTTAAGAATTTGTAGGCGTCGTTGATTTCCTGAAACTTCTTCGTGGCATTGGGATCCTTGTTGATATCGGGATGATACTTTTTCGCTTTCTTTCGATAGGCCATTTTCAGTTCCTTTTCATCAACCCCTTCGGAGACCTCTAAAATATCCAGGCTCTCCTTGTACTTTTGCCGGGGGTTCCCCTGGGGACCGCCAAAGGATTGGTGTTGTCCACCCTGTCGGTGCCACTGACCGCTGGAACCGGTGCGGTAGTAGTAGCGACTGCCCCGGGCACCCTGGGACTGCCATTGATAAAATTGTTCATTCCAAGCCCGTTGTTTTTGCTGCTGCTGTTCATGGTAGCGCCGTTCCTGTTCCCTCCGGTAATCTTCCTGAGCCTGGTCATAGGCTTTTTTATAGGAGGCAAAGGATTTATAGGCATAGGCTTCGGGATGGATTAAGTGCTTCGATAAATTGAACAGAAAGGCCGTGATCAGGAATTTCTGTTTTTTCAGGTGCACCAGGAGCCTCCCCGCCAGAAAGGGAAACAACATAAGAAACAATAGAATCCCCAGGGCATAGGGGTCCGTTAAGATTCGAATCCCTAAAGGGATGGCAAAGATTAAAAGAAACAAACAGCCTCCCATGCTGAGAAGCAGCAACAGGCCGCTGGATATGCCCTTGGTAATTAAAACCAGGGTTTCTAAAAGACGGATGGTGACAGTGAACATCCCCTCTAAAATTTTAGCGAAGAGGTAGATGGTTTTTCCTAAGGTTTTATTGATTATATTCATTGAGAGATTCTCTCCTTATGGTATTGTAGCGTTGTAAAGTATTTTGAAGGGTTTTTTCAGGTTTTTTTTATGAACCGGGTTTTACAGCTGGGGCAGGTTACTCGAATTTTGCCTTTGTTTTTGGGCACCCGGAGCATGGACTTACAGGAAGTACAGGGCATAAGTTTATGGTTTTTCGAATTCCGTAAACGGGTAAACAGTCGATGGCCCTTTTTGTATAAGGGACTGATTTTCATCATAAACTTATAGTTCTCCATCCTTCGCTGTTGGATGTTTTTTGAAAACATCCGATAGATCCCCAGGCCTAAGGGAATGTAGCTAAGGGATTCAATAATAAAGAAACCGGTCAAGCGGCCGAATATGGTAATCACCACAGAAAACACCAACAGAAAGATGGATAGATGATCTCCCCCCGCCCGTCCTTGCATATATTTATTTAACCATTTCATAATGAGCCTCCTTGATTGTTTGAAAAATCCTCCCGGATTGTCCGGGCTTTATAAACTCCCATTATACAGCAAATGATTAAAATAATCACGAAGAATTTCAAGAAAATTTAACGGGAGACCATGAATAAAGAAAGTAGCTTTTCAATGAATTCTGTGAAATAATAAAGGATAAGGCGGTCCCGGTGTCGAAACTAAGAATATCCGAAATTTTTACCGGGCTTGAATACAGAAGGAAAAACGGGGAGTTTATTACTGGGAGGCAAAATAGATGAAATTGCAAGAGAATCTGATCGAGATAGTAGGGTGTAATGCTCAAGGAGTCATCGAAGAAATTATATATGCTCATGAGAAAACGCTGTTCGACGTGGGCGCATCAATTTTTGATAAAATAGCCATGGATGAAAACAAAGCCGAAAAACTAAAAAACCTTTTCCATGGAAAAGATCAGATCTTGGACCTGGTCTTAGAGCATCCCTTGCAGGAGCAGGATAAACAAAGGGTGTTACACGGATTTTCCATGGCACGGGGCTATTTGATCATGGTAGAGGAAGGGTTGTACTGCGGAGAGCACTGCCAAGACTCCTACGAAGAAATTATGAAATTAAACAGTCAATTTGCCAATGCCCAGCGGGAAGTGGCGAAAAAAAATGAAGAATTAAAACGGATGAATGAAAAACTGGAGACCGTGGCGGCGAAGGATGCCTTAACCGGGCTCTTTAACCGCTATACCCTGCAGGAAAAGTTTCAGGAGGTGTTGAAACGATGTCAACGGGGGGACAGCATACTCTCCATGGCCATGGTTGATTTTAACAACTTTAAAAAGGTAAACGATGATTGGGGGCATGAGGCCGGGGACCGGTTGCTAAAGGATTTTGCAAAACTTGCCCTGAAGGAAACCCGAACCGGCTTTGATTATGTTTTTCGAATCGGAGGGGATGAGTTTTTATTTCTTTTTGAGGGCTGTTCCGAAGAAAAGGCAAAAGACATTCTTTTTCGGATTGAAAAAGAACTGAAAAAATACACATCCATTGTAAGCTTAGCCTTCGGGACCATGGAAGTACCCATCGGGGAAGATACGAAATTAGAAAAGCTTTTAGTACAGGTGGATGAGAAGATGTATAGGGATAAACGAAAAAAGCACCAAAAAGAATCCACAGACAAAAGCAGGGTCTAAGGGCCACGCTTAAAACTGGTTTGGAGGAGGTTATTTCACGGTGAAGATCAAAGGAATTTTACTGGACAAAGACGGAACGATCATAGAGTTTGAAAAAACCTGGCATAAAGTATTTCAAAGTATTTTTCAGGAGCTGGAAGAAGGGTGGAAGCTGCCCCGGGAAAAAATCCGGGAGCTGCAGAAAATTTCCGGGTTCACCCCCCGGGGTTTTGAGAAGGAGAGTCTTATTCAATACGCCCCGGTGGAAGAGATCCTGAGCCGGTGGATGGAAGTTTTAAACACATCCGGGGGGGATCATGGGGAGGCAACGGGGATCACTAAGGACGCTTTGGGGAAACTGATGGAAAAACACAGTAAAGGCCCCGATGCTAAGGTGGTTCCCTTGGAAAACACCCTGGAGACCATTCAAACCTTTCACAGAAAGGGATATATCCTGGGCCTGGCCACTGCCGACAGCCGGGAGTCCACCCTGCATAACCTGGAGGCCCTGGGGATAGGGTCCTTCTTTCATTTTATCGGCAGTGATGACGGATTTTTCAAAGGCAAACCGGACCCCCATATGGGAGAGACCTTCTGCAGGGAATTTCAACTGAACCCCCGGGAGGTCCTGTATATCGGAGACAGTCTTACGGATATGGATTTTGCGGAAAACACCGGCTTTCATTTTATCGGCATCAAAGGCAGTCACAATGAGTACGAAAGGTTTATGGAAAAGCGTTACCCGGTCATTGAGAACATCGGGGAATTAGAAGAAGAACTTTTAGCCGGAGACTAAGCCTCTCCGGTTTTTTCATGCTTGAAAGAGGATTGGAAGGAAAGCATAAAGATGGTATAATGAAGTTTAGGCAAAATTTAGTACGGTCTTAGTGGATGGTTGGAAAAAGCGAAGTAAAAGGAGCAAGGTGAGGATAAATGCATAATATAACCGATGAAACCCTGAAACTGCGAGGGGCCTTAGACACGACGTATAGGAAAGGTCTGGGGATTTTTAACCGAGGAGAAATACAAAGTATTCGAAGAACCGATAATTTTCGTCTGTTTCAAGGGCAGGTTCAGGGAACCCGTCTGTACGAAATGGAAGCTGTTTTTGACGAGAAGGGAAATATTCGAAGGACTCGATGCACCTGTCCCGCCTTTCGTAGTTATTATGGAGATTGTAAGCATATTACCGCTTTGTTGATGAGTATAGATAAGTACAAAGATCCCAGGGATAATCAGGAAAATCGGATGCATTCCCTTATCCGGGCATACCGGGAAGGGGAAACCCCTCCGGAAAAACTGTTACACTTTGAACCCAGGGTCAGGGTTGATGGGGGAAAAGGGGAAATTGAACTCCACCTGGGAGAGAACAAAACCTATGTTGTTAAAAACATTAAAGAATTTTTACAAAGTTACAGTGAAGAAAAGCCCGTGGTTTTCGGGAAGAACTTTACCTACGATCCGAATATTCATCGGTTCAGCAGGGAAGATCAGAAAATGATCGATTACTTAATACTGCTGTTGGATATGAGTCGTCAGGGGGAAGCCTCGGGGGATGAAAACTTTGGCGAAGTGGTTTTTCGGGGGAGAACCCTGGTTGTAAAGGATCGTCTCCTGGGGGAACTTTTAAAGCGTAGGGCGGCAAAAGACGAAGGAATGGGACTATGGATTGATGGGGAATATTATGATGGTGTGAGATTTAAGGAAGAAGGCATTCCTATGGACTTAGAGGTCGGCGAAAGCTCCCGGGGTTCCGGTCTGGTATTGAACAAGAAGGAGACGGCGCCGATTATTCCCCTGGATGGGATCGAGAATCTCACTTTTTATCAGGGGAACATTTATCCCCTGAAGCATCCTAAAAACCATTGGATCCGGCCCTTAATGAAAGAGTTGATCACCGACGGGAAGGCGGGGGTTACAATCCCTAAAACCCTGGAAAAATCTTTTATTACAGAAGTACTGCCGGTTCTTCAGGAACACGTTCATTGCCGGTTGCAGGATGATTTAGCAAAAAGAATCCTTAAAGTGCCCCTGAAGGCGAAACTGTTTTTAGACCAGGAGCAGAAAAAAGTAACGGCGAAACTGGTATTTATTTACGGAAACAAAGAGATCAATCCCTTTGCCCCGGAAAAAAACGAGAAGCAAAAAGCCGCCGGCCCCAAAGAAGAAGAAATTCTGGTTCGGGAAAGAACCGCGGAAAATCATCTTTTGAAATTGCTGGAAGAGGGAGAGTTTACCGTACAAAAGGGAAGATGCTACATTGAACAGGAAGAAAAAATCTATTTCTTTCTGGAAAACCTGTTGCCGAAACTTCAGGAGGATACAAAGCTTTCCATTTATTATTCCGATGATTTTAAAAAAGTAAAAACCCTGGGGGAAGAGGATATTCAAGGGAAGATTACTTTAAATCACGGATTGGATTTATTGGAATGCAGCATCGATATTAAAAGCATACCGAAGGAGGAAATCGGAAAACTGCTGAAAAGCATTCAGGAAAAAGCAAAGTACCACCGTTTGGCCAACGGAACCTTCTTATCCCTACCCCAAAGCAGTTCCGGGAAACTCTTTACCTGGTTTAATGAAATGGAGCTGGACCCGGGGGACTTTGAAGACGGGAAGTTGGAAATACCGAAATACCGAGCCTTTGAAATTGCGGGGCTGCAAAATGAAGGGGAAGAAAGTCTCTTTGATACCGGTGAAAACTTTGAAAGATTTATGGATGATTATCAGCAGTTGACAGCAAATATGAACCCGAGTAAGTTTTCCAAAGAGGTTTTGGAACTCCCCAAGGGACTGACGGCGAACCTTAGAAGCTATCAGACGAAAGGATTTCAGTGGATCAGTACCTTATCGGCCTATGGTTTCGGAGGGATTTTAGCCGATGAGATGGGTCTTGGAAAAACCATTCAGGCTCTGAGCTATTTGTTAAAAGAGAAGGAAAGGGGAGCCCTGGAACCCAGCATATTGGTGGTGCCCACGTCCCTGGTATACAACTGGGAGGATGAGATCCAGCGTTTTTCGCCGGACTTAAAGACCTTGACCATCAGCGGAACCAAAGAGGAACGGGAGGAAAAGGCGAAGAAAATTAAAGACTTTGACCTGGTACTAACCTCTTACCCCCTGCTTCGCCGGGACACGGAGCTTTATGAAGACCAACAATTTCATGCCTGCATTCTGGATGAAGCCCAGCATATTAAAAATAAAAGCTCCCAAAGTGCCAAGGCGGTGAAAAGCCTTCGGGGTAAGCATCGGTTTGTGTTGACGGGAACCCCTTTGGAGAACAATTTAACCGAACTGTGGTCGATTTTCGACTTTTTAATTCCCGGTTACCTGGGCTCCTATAAAAGCTTCACGGAAAAGTATCAAAAACCCATCAACAAAAATGGGGACAATTTCTCCCTTAAAAAGCTGAAACGGAAAGTGGATCCCTTTATTCTCAGAAGGCTGAAAGCCGATGTGTTAAAGGAGCTTCCCGATAAGATGGAGGGAAAAGTCCTGGTGGATATGACCAAGGAACAACAAAAGCTGTATCGTTTATATCTTCAGAGAATCAAAGGGGAGATTGAAGACGTGGTGGAGGAAAAGGGCTTTAATAATAGTCAGATTCAGATACTAGCCGGACTTACCCGCCTTCGCCAAATCAGCTGTCATCCCGGAGTATTTATTGAAGATTATCACGGAGGAAGCGGAAAACTGGAAGCCTTGGCAGAAATCGTGGACCTGGCACTGGAAAGCAATCACCGGTTACTGATTTTCTCCCAGTTTACCGGAGTACTAAAAAAGGTACGGGAAGATTTGGAAAAGAAAGGCCATAGGCCCTTATATCTGGATGGTTCGATTCCCATGAATCAACGGGGGGATTTAGTGAAACGATTTAATAAGGGAGAAGTTCCCATATTCTTAATTTCCTTAAAGGCCGGAGGAACGGGATTGAATTTAACCTCTGCAGATATGGTCATTCATATGGACCCCTGGTGGAATCCCGCCGTGGAAAATCAGGCTACGGATAGGGCCCACCGTATCGGACAGAAAAAGAAGGTTCAAGTGAAAAAACTGATCGCTAGAGGGACCGTGGAAGAGAAAATCCATCAAATCCAGGAGCAAAAGAAAGCCATCATCGATCAGGTAATACAAAAGGGAGAAACCATGCTTTCAAAGTTCAGCAAAGAAGAGTTACTGGATTTACTGGAAATATAGTGTAACAAAACATTTGTACAAAAATAAAGACTAGGTTATTGACCGGGGTTATCATAAACCGACGGTCAAAGGCCTAGTCTTATTTATTGCGAATTACAGATCCTGAATTTTACCTAAGTCCTTCACATGGCCGATCACCACTAAAATATCATCATGATCTAGCTCATCATCTGCTTCGGGAGAGATATTGATTTCCTCATCGTGTTTGATTGCCATGACATTGATACCGTGTTTCACCCGAAGATCCAAGTCGATCAGGCTTTTCCCCACCCAATTTTTCGGAACTTCCAGCTCCATGATACTGTATTCCTTGGAAAGTTCGATGTAGTCGATAATGTTGTGAGCCACAAGGTTATGGGCTACCCGTTCCCCCATTTCCCGTTCGGGAAATACCACCCGGTCCGCTCCGATTTTGTAGAGGACCTTAGCGTGAAGATTGCCCTGGGCTTTGGCTACAATATAGTTAATGCCCGCTTCCTTGGCAATCAGGGTGGACAAAATAGAGGTCTGAATATCCGTACCGATGGAAATAATCGCCACATCAAAATTTTTAATCCCCAGGGAATGCAGGGCCTGCTCATCGGTTCCGCTGGACTGCACCGCGTGGGTAACATGTTCGGATATGTTTTGAACGATTTTTTCGTCCTTATCAATGGCCAGTACGTCATGGCCCAGTTTGGAAAGGGATTTTGCCACACTGCCACCGAAACGGCCACAGCCGATCACTACAAATTGTTTCATTAAATCACTCCTTTATTAGTTTAATACAACGACGGAAGCTAACCGATAATCACCTTATCTTCAGGGTAACGGATCTTTCCTTGATTCTTATGGGTGGATTTTGCCAAGGCCAAGGCCACGGTAAAGGGGCCTACTCTTCCCATGAACATTAAGACCGACAAAAGAACTTTTCCAACGGTACTGAGGGTCGGTGTAATACCCAAAGAAAGGCCTACGGTACCGAAAGCCGAGGTGGTTTCGAAAACCGTTTCCAAAAAAGTGTTTCCGGTTTCAATAATGCTTAGGATCATGGTGATGGTAATGATTAGAATTAGTGAAATAAACATAATAGTTAGGGCGCGATTGATATTATCCCTTGGAATCCGTCGATGAAATACTTCCGTGTCTTGTTTTCCTCGGATTTGCGAGAGGATGGTAAAAAGCACAATTCCGAAGGTTACGGTTTTGATGCCCCCCGCCGTGGATGCCGGTGAGCCTCCGATAAACATAAAAATCATCGTAAGAAGCTTCGATGCGTCGGTTAAGGAAGCGGTGTCAATGGTATTGAATCCCGCAGTTCTCGGGGTTACGGATTGGAAAAAAGCGGCCATAAACTTGCCGGGGACACTGAGCTCTCCCAGAGTGGCGGCATTGCTCCATTCCAAAGCCAAATAAAGAAAGAATCCGGTCAGTAAAAGAGAGCCGGAAATAATCAGCACCAGTTTCGTATGTAGGGACCAACGTCGAAAATTATCCCTGTAAAAAAACATATCAATAATTACGGTAAACCCCAGTCCTCCAAGAATGATTAAGGTCCATACCGTAAAATTCACCAAAGGGTTTTGTACGTAGGGCATTAAACTGACACCTCCGCCAATGATATCAAAGCCTGCATTACAAAAGGCGGAAACCGCATGGAAAATACTAAACCAAATACCCTGGGCCCATCCCAGCTCCGGTACAAAAACAAAGGATAATAAAATGGCGCCGACGGCCTCGATGGCCAGGGTACCGATAATAATGTATTTGGTTAGGCGGACCACTCCGGACAGATCATTTTGATTTAAGGAGCTTTGAATTAACAAACGCTCTTTCAGCGAGATTCTTTTCCCGATGATCATGGCAAACATGGTGATCATGGTCATAAAGCCCAGTCCGCCGATTTGGATTAATAACAGGATCACCAATTGTCCGAACATACTCCAATGGGTTCCGGTATCCACCACAACAAGACCGGTTACGGCTACAGCGGAGCTTGCGGTAAAAAGCGCATCCACATAGGGTACGCTGGAACCATCTGCTGAAGCAATGGGGAGGTTTAATAAAATACTTCCGATAATAATGACACTCAGAAATCCCAGTACAATTGCTTGGGTAGGGTTCACATTTTTGCTGGTTAAAAGGTTCATCTTATAAAACACCACACTTTACACGAATTAAATTAACTTGAATCTGTTCCTTCAGTAGGATAGAATGAGAGCTCAGAGGCATGTTCATCTACCCGATTAAGATAGAGCTATTGTATCATAAAGCACATGATATTTCTATTGAATAAAGAAGTGTGGAAAAAACTTTTGAATTTCAAAGGTCTTCGTTCATAATAGAGGGTACAACAAAGAAAAATTATAAAATTTTGGTAAAGGATGTTTAATGTAGGGCTATATAGAATTAAGGGAGTTAGTGAACGGAGAGGATGGGTTTAATGGAAATTATCATTGTTGGCGCAGGGAAACTGGGCTATAAGTTGGCGGAGGCTTTCACCATTGAGGATAATAATGTGGTAATGGTTGATGAAAAAGGTTCGGCTTTGGAGCGTGCGGATAATCAGCTGGATGTACTCACCGTAAAAGGAAACGGGGCCCAACTCTCGTTATTAAACGGTTTAAAAGCGGGAAGCAAAGACCTGTTAGTTGCAGTAACCAGCAGTGATGAAGCGAATATTTTAATTGCATCCACCGCGAAGCGTTTAGGGTGCAAAAAAGTAGCAGCGAGAGTAAGAAATCCTGAATATTCGAATCAGATCAACTTTGTGAAAAAGGAAATGAATATTGATTATATAGCCAATCCCGAGAATGAGACCGCTAGGGAAATATCCAAATATCTGATCAAAGGAAAGGCTTTGCATATGGAAGACTTTGCCGGAGGGCGGGTAGTGATGACGGAGTTTCGGGCAAAGAATCTGCCTTTGGCTAAAAATACGGTGTTGAAGGACTTGCAAATACCCAGCCAAATGTTAATCGCAGCCATACAGCGGGACGGGGGAATTATTATTCCCCATGGGGATACGATTATTAAAGGCTCTGATTTAGTATACATTATCGGGGAGAAAGAAACCGTTAATAATTACTGCATAGAATGCGGAAAGCCCAGTGTACAAAAGGGTGCAAAAAAGGTTATGATTCTCGGTGGAGGAAAGGCCGGCTATTATCTTGCGAAAAACTTGATTAAATCCGGGGTGCAGGTAAAAATTGTGGAACGCAGTGAGGACCGGTGCCGATATTTAGCAGAAGAACTACCTGCCGCATTGATTATTCATGGAGACGGCACGGATAACCATTTGCTGAAAGAAGAGAATATCGGAGAAACCGATGCCTTGGTTTCTTTAACCGGTTACGATGAAGAGAATTTACTCGTAGCCCTGTTAGCCAAAAAACATGGAGTGGAAAAGGTCATCGCCAAGGTTAGCAGACCAAACTACGTCCCAATTATTGAGCAGTTAGGGATTGATGTTGCCATCAATCCTGTGCTGATTACCGCCAGTGAAATCCTTCGATATACCCAAGGGGGAAGAGTCGCTGCCCTATCACTATTACTCGGAGGCGAAGCGGAAGTAATTGAGATTATTACTCAGGAGAACTCCAGCATTGTTGGAAAGCCCTTAAAAGCACTTAATCTTCCCAAGGGACTGATTGTGGGAGCGGTTGTAAAAAATGGAGATGTCGTCATTCCCGATGGGAATACGGTGATCGGGCCGGATCAACGCTTAATTATTTTCATTTTACAATCGGAAGTGAAAATATTAAAAAAGTTGTTTTACAAAACAAGAGGAGGGGTATTCGGTGAACTTTGGAATAATTATAAAGGTCTTAGGGACCCTTCTTCTATTTGAGTCCATTGTATTAATTGGCCCTTTGGGAATTTCTCTGTATTATGGAGAAAGTCCCTATCCTTTTTTTTACACGATCGCTTTACTGATGTTGGTTGGTGGGGCTATGAGAGTCTTTGGTGGAAAATCCAAAAAAATGCAGGCCCGGGAAGCCCTTAGTATTGTAACCTTTGGCTGGATACTGGTTTCTTTTTTTGGAGCCCTTCCCTTTATTTTTTCCGGGGTGATTCCAAACTTTGTGGATGCTTTCTTTGAAACCGTATCAGGGCTGACCACCACGGGAGCCACCATTCTTGAAGAAATTGAAGGGCTTCCCAAGGGAATTCTCTTTTGGAGATCTTTAACCCATTGGCTGGGGGGGATGGGAATCTTGGTCCTTACCCTGGCCGTACTTCCCGCCCTGGGGGTGGGCGCCTTTCGGATTTTTAAAGCCGAGAGTCCCGGGCCCATGTCGGACAAGCTGGTCCCGAAGGTAAAGGATACGGCGAAAATCCTTTACACCGCCTATTTGGGAATGACGGTCCTGCAGATCATTCTGTTGTATCTGGGAGAGATGAATCTGTATGAATCCCTGGTACATACCTTCGGCACCGTGGGCACCGGAGGTTTTTCCATAAAGGACGACAGTATCGGTGCCTACCAGAGTAGCTACACGATCTGGGTCATTACGTTTTTTATGATTGCCGCCGGGGTGAACTTTGCCCTGTACTACGATCTGTGGAAGGGAAAATGGAAGAATCTATTTAAAAACACGGAGCTCCGGTTATATCTTTCGATTATCGTCTTTGCCGGAGCCCTGATTACCTTGAATTTACTGCTGACCACTTACTATACCGGTTTTTTTGAAACCTTAAAACAGGCCTTCTTTCAAACCGCAGCCATCACCACCACCACCGGTTATGGTACGGCGGATTTTGATCAATGGCCGGCCTTTAGTAAGGCGATTGTTTTTGTATTAATGTTTGTGGGAGGGAGCGCCGGCTCCACCGGCGGGGGGATTAAAGTGGCAAGACTTCTGATCCTTGGCGTGGTCATCCGTCGGGAGGTCCAACGACTCCTTCATCCTCAGGCCTACCTACCGGTGACCTTAAACGGTAAGGCGGTATCCAATAGTATTGTTCAAGGGGTCACCAGCTTTTTCTTTTTGTATATGTTAATTGTTGCCTTTGGAACGGTACTGATTTCCTTAGAAGGGGTCGGTATAGTGACGGCGGTGTCCTCGGTGGCGGCAACCGTGGGGAATATCGGACCGGGATTTGAAATGGTGGGTCCCACCCAGAATTACAGTCAATTCAGCGCTCCCAGTAAAATGCTCTTCTCTTTGTTTATGTTGTTCGGCAGGCTGGAACTTTTTACGGTTTTCCTCTTTTTCATTCCTAGCTTTTGGAAAGGGAAATAAGATAAATCACCGTTAAAACCGCCGGGGTTTGGGGTAGGAATAAAATATCACAAATCGGGGAGGGTTTAAGAAATGTCCAAAGAAGAGAAGGATGCATCCGTCAACAAAGAAAATCAAAGCAAAGAATACGTTCCGCCGAAAACCGATACCAGCACCGGGGAGAAAACCATCAGTCCCCAAGTGGTCATCAGTCTGATTCTGTTATTTATTTTTGCAATCTTTGCCATTGTCAATACCCAGGAGGTATCCGTCAACTTTCTTTTCATGAACCTGGATGCCCCCTTGATCATCGTACTGTTGGGGTCTTTTATTTTAGGAGCCCTGACCACTGCCCTCACCGGCTGGCAACGTCGTAGGAAAAAGTCGAAAAAGTAGAATACAGGATTTTAACAGAAAATGGGTGGACAAAGGGCCAATCTTCTTATATAATAATTATGACTTACGAACTAATTATGGCATCTTAGGAATGCACATATTTACCATGGGCAAACTTACCGAAAGGTAAGGACGCAAAGCCAAGGGTCTTCATTCCTTTGTGAAAAGGAATATGACAGCCGGTTGCACATACGAAAAAACCTATTGCATGAAGCAATAGGTTTTTTTATGGAAAAATTTACGGCCCGAAGATCAGCTGGGCCAGAAGCCCGGCCAGACTGGGAAGGGCAATGTATAGACTGTATTTTATCAGCACAAAGCGGTACCCCAAAAAGGCAAACTCATAGGGCAGGTGACCGATGTTGATCATGCCCCAGGCACTGATCATGGCCACGGCGGTACCGATGGTGACACTGTCCCGGAAGATGGAATCAAACAAGGGGAAAAAAGCAAAGGGTCCTCCCTGGACAATGGCGCCGATCAAGGGACCGATCACAAGACCCCGCCATCCCGACTCCTCTCCCAACCAGTCCTGCAGGGCCTCCTTTGGAATCAACACTTCGAGAAAGCCCACGATGGTAAAGGCCAACAGCAACAGGGGCAGGACATTGATCAGCATCCGCCGGGCTTCAATAATGCTTTCTCCGTGTTTGTTTTTTCGATAAGCGATGATAAAAAGGACCACCGCCATAATCGTTAGGGTATAAAAGGCATTAGTCATGTTTACCCTCCTTTTTATGCTCCGGCTTTTTCAACTGCAGAGCCTTGATATCCTCCCGTATTTTATCGGTGTAACCGGGAAGGAAGACATTCACTCCGGTGCCCACCAGCACCGGAATCAAGAAGGTGACCAGGAACCGGATCACGGTCAGTTCAATGCCTACGAAGGCAATTTCAATAGGAATCCTTGCAACATTCCACAGACTTTTGGAGGCCACAAAGCTGAGCATGGTGCCCAGGTTTGCCCCGGAGGTAAGCAGGGTGGCCATCAGGGGATAAAAAAAGAAGGGGCCCCCGGGAACCACGGCGCCCATCAGAGCTCCGAAAAAGGGCCCTTTCCAACCGGCTTCCTTTCCCAACCACTTCGAGGCCATATCCGGGGAAATTAAGCTGGAAATCAGTCCTGCCAGGAGAAAAGCGACGATTAAAATAGGAATAATGCTTACAAAGGTTCTCAGCGCAATAAGAAGGGCTTCCCCTACTAAGGAGATTCCCCCTGAGAATAAAGCATACATACATAATACTCCGGTGATCAGTAACATACCTAGTTTTGTTTTGTTCATTTAAAAGACATCCTTTGGTTAAGTAAACTGGTTTAGTAAATTGGTTAAGTAAATTATATTTCCGGTGAACGGTTTCGAAAGATTATATTAATTTTATCATTTATAAAATGGCAAGTCCACAGCTCCCCCGATGGTTTATCGAAAAGATGGGGGAGACGGTTGACATAGAGGGGAAAGGGTTGTATAATTTAAAAACTGACCGACCAGTCAGTTCTAATCAATAACAATTATAAATTACATGGCGAGCTGATCGACGGTGGGCTGTGATTTGAAGGGAGCAGTTGAAAGGATCAATCAATCGGAATAACAAAAAGAAACGGAGTGAAAAATATGTTATCAGCATTCAGTGTAAGAAAACCCTACACCATTGTGGTGGCGGTGGTAATCATTGCAATTTTAGGGGTGGTTTCCTTAACGGGAATGAATTTGGAATTACTGCCGAACATCGATTTACCGGTGACGGTGGTAACCACCCCCTACATCGGCGCAAGCCCTGAAGAGGTTGAAAATGCGGTCACTCAGCCCATGGAACAGTCCATGGCAACCCTGACCAATATCAGCTCCATCAGTTCCATCTCCCAGGAGAATATGTCCATTATGATCTTGGAATTTGAAGAGTCGGCAAATATGGACAGTGTGCTCATTGAAATGCGGGAGAATTTGGATATGCTCTCGACGGGGATGCCCGATGACGTGGGCTCCTCTAATATTATGCGTCTCAACCCGGACATGCTTCCGATTATGGTGGCATCGGTTTCCGTAGAGGACCTATCTATTACGGAAGCCACCAATGTGGTGGAAAGTGATGTGATCCCGGACCTGGAAAGTATTGAAGGGGTCGCCTCCGTTAATGCTTCGGGCCTTGGAGATTTTCAGGTGGAGGTCGTATTACAGGAAGAAAAAATAGAAGGGGTGAATGAAGAGGTCCAGGAAGCCATTAGGGAACAGATGGCAGACATGCCCCAGGGGGATATCCCCGACGGGGAAAATCCCGATCCCGGTGAAATGGAGGAAGGCCCCGGTGGTCCAGAGGGGGCTTCCGGCGAGGAGGGCGCGGTTCCCGGGGAAGGGGAAGAAACCCCCGGTGAGGCGGCTCCCGAAGAAGTGCCGGAGGTAGATCCCCCCATGGAAGACATGGATATGGAAAACGGCGACATTGACATCACCAAGGATATGATTGAAGGGATCCTCAGCGGACAAAACTTCGGTCTTCCCGCCGGCTATGTATTAGAAGATGATATGAATTATTTGGTGCGAGTGGGGGATGAAATTGAGGATCTGGAGGAACTTCGACAACTGACGATTCTTCCTTCGATAATGGAAGGGGTTCCCGACTTTGCTCTGGAGGACGTGGCGGAGATTAATCTGATTGACGGTACGGAAGACTCCTATGCCAAAGTCAACGGAGAGGATGCCATTATCCTGGACATCCAAAAACAAACGGGGTACTCCACCGCCGCCGTGGCGGACAGTCTTCGGGCCCAGATGGAGGACATCATGGAAGAGGACGGGACGATTAGTATTGTGCCCTTGATGGACCAGGGGGAAATTGTGAACATTGTCATTTCTTCGATTTTCATGAATTTAGTGATCGGAGGATTGCTGGCCGTCCTGATTCTGATTATTTTCTTAAAGGATTTGAAGCCGTCGATCACCATTGCCCTGGCCATACCCATCAGTCTGGTTTCCGCCTTTGTGGCCATGTACTTTAGCGGGGTGACCTTAAATATTATTTCCATGAGCGGTCTCGCTCTGGGGGTAGGAATGCTGGTGGATAATTCCATCGTGGTCATTGAAAACATCTATCGGATGAAAAATGAAGGAAGAAGCTCGAAAAAGGCGGCGATTGACGGAGCAAAACAGGTGGCGGGAGCCATTACCGCTTCCACCTTTACCACGGTCTCCGTATTTATTCCGATTCTCTTTACCGACGGCATCGCAAGACAGGTCTTTACGGACATGGGGCTTACCATTGCCTACGCCCTGTTGGCCAGTCTGCTGGTATCTCTGACCCTGGTACCCATGATTTCATCAAGAATCATGGATAAGGGCAAGCCGAAGGAATATAAGCTGTTGGAAAAAGTGAAAAATGTTTACGGAAAAATCCTGAGAGCCTCCCTGAAGCGACGGTGGGTGGTCATTGTACTGGCCGTGCTGCTCCTGGTGGGAAGCGTATACGGATCCTTCAGCCTGGGGACCGAATTTATACCTCCTATGGACTCCGGGGAGTTATCCGTAGAGGTGGAGTTTCCTGAAGGCTCCACTTTTGAAGAGGTGACGGAAGAAGCCGATGCCATCATGGAGAAAATCTATGCCATGGAGGAAGTGGAGACCGTAGGAGCCTTTATCGGCGACGCCGGTTTCGGAATGATGGGCATGGGGGGCGGATCCCTGGAAAACGTTTCCATGTATGTCCTGCTCTACGAAGACATTGACAAAACCACCCAGGAAGTGGCCCAGGAGTTACGGGACCTGTCGGAGAGCTTTGACGGGGAAATCACCGTGGATGACGACAATATGGATATGGCCATGCTGGGAGGGGGAGCGGTTTCCATTGATATTTTCGGAAGAGAGTTGGATACCCTGAGAGAAACCGCCCAAGATGTTGGGGAAATTGTAAAAGGCATCGAGGGAACCATGGACGTCTCCGATGGTGTGGAAGACGGTGCACCGGAGTTTAGCATCACCGTGGATAAAGATGCGGCCATTGCCGAAGGACTCACCGTAGCCCAAGTGTATATGGAGGTCAGTGAGCTGTTGGAAGATGTGGATGTAGCAACGACCCTGACCATGGAATTAGACGATTATGATATCTATGTTTATGATGAAGACAGTATCGAAGGGGCAGACTATCAGGAGTTAGAAGGCCTGACCCTGGAGAATTCCGAAGGGGAAGCGGTGGCGATTACGGATATTGCAAGCATTGAGGAAACCGTAGGATTCTCCGCGATCAACCGTTCCAATCAACAGCGCTACGTAACCGTAAGTGCGGATCTCCAGGAGGGCTACAACATTGGACTGGTCAACGACGAGATCGAAGCGGCCCTGGAAGAATATGATATGCCCGAAGGTTATCGATTCGAAATGGGAGGAGAAATTGAGCTGATCATGGAGTCCTTTGAAGACCTGTTCCTGATGCTGGGTCTTGGGGTAATCTTTATTTACCTGATCATGGTAGCTCAGTTCCAGTCCCTGTTATCACCCTTTATCGTCATGTTTACCATTCCCCTGGCTTTTACCGGTGGGTTTTTAGCCCTGATTGTCACGGGAAATCCCGTCAGTATTATCGCTTTTCTCGGCTTGATTATTCTATCGGGAATTGTGGTAAATAACGGCATTGTCTTCGTGGATTATATCAATAAGCGAAGAGAGGGAGGCATGGAAAAACGGGAAGCGATTATCAAAGCGGGACAGATCCGGCTTCGACCCATTGTTATGACCGCGATCACCACCATTGTGGCCCTTTCCACCTTAACCGTGGGGATCGGCCAGGGCGTGGAGATGGTACAGCCTATGGCCATCACCGCCGTGGGAGGACTGATCTATGCAACCCTGTTAACCCTGATTCTTATTCCTGTGCTTTATGATATACTGAATCGTAAAGAGTATCGTTCCAAGGAGGCGGAGTAAATCATGGTGAAGAGTAAACAGGAATTAATCTATGAGGCCACCCTTAGCCTGATAGAGGATAATTATCAGCTAACCCAGATCAAAGTGGGGGACATTGCGAAAAAAGCCAATATTGGAAAGGGTACCATTTATGAGTACTTTGACAGCAAGGAAGAGGTGATTTCCGAAGCCATTGCCTATATGATCAAGGGCTGGGTCCAGGAGCTGGAGGATATTCTTGAGGAGAATGAAGGTTTTGAAAAAAGCTTTCGAAGCATTCTTCGAAATATTTTTCCCATGATGGAAAAGAAACAACAGATATTTATGGGCTTTCTGATGCTCAGCAAATCCAGTGAAAACTCCGTGGACTCTCTGCATAAGCTGATGGAAAAAAACAACGAGGATATTCAAAAGAAACTGCTCCACCTATATGAAAAGATCGTGGATAAAAGCCTGGAAGAAGGGATCATCAACGAAAAACCGGACTTGTTTGATTGGTACTTTGCGGTGAACAGTGCCATTATGTGCGTGTTGATCTATGAAGACCAATTTGCCAATCAAAAGGTTTTTTCAAGGAATGTGGAATATAGCCAGGAGGAAATTGTGGAAAAGGCCTATGGCACCTTTGTGAAACTGCTGGGCTAAAGGAAAGCCTGTGACATACTCCCGCCACTTATAGCAGTGGGGACTTCTCTGCATTGCGGTTATAAGGACAAGAAAATATAACAAAAAAGTCCCCGGAAAACCCGGGGCTGTTTTTTTACGGGGCTTTTTTGATCATATCGCCCTCCGATCCACTGATTAACAAAAGCCTGCCGGGGTAAACATCAAAAAAGCCTAGGGCAGTTTCAGCCTAGGCAGTTTTCGGGTAAAAATAATACAGCGGGAAGTTTGATAGGAGGGAGAATATGCGGATTTTTATCGGAATCCCCTTTCAGGAGCGGGAGAAAAAAAGCCTGGAAAACCTGCAAAAAATCGTGATGGAAAAAAGTGAGGGGGGCCGCTTCGCCGACCCTAAAAATTTTCATCTGACCTTGAAATTCATCGGAGAAATCCCCGAGGAAAAGCTTCAACCGGTGCGGGCGGTGGTAAAGAAAGAGACACAAGGGGTGCCGCCGTTTAAACTGGTGCTGCAGGGTTTTGGCACTTTTTTCAAGGGGAAAACTTGCATCCCCTGGTTGGGAGTGACGAAAGGGATGGATCGTTTACAGGAATTACAGGAAAAAATCGAGCAGGGCCTGGAAGAAATCGGCTACGAAAAAGAAAGCCGTCCCTTTCGGCCCCATATGACCTTTGGGCGAAAAGTGAGGCTTTCCCCTTTAGCAAAAGCGGACCTGGAGGAAAAATTAACGGAGGAAAAGGTAGCCTTGGAAGTATCGTCTATAGCCATCATGGAGAGTACCCGAAAAGACGGGAAGCTGGTCTATCCCGTGATTGAAGAGTTTCCCTTGGAAAATAGAGGGTTTCGGTTTTGGAAGAAGGAAAAGCAAAACAACTAGTAAAATAACTAGTAAAACAACTAGAGGAAAGATAAAATAATCGCTCCGGTACCCAAGGTCCAGGTGTAATAGGAAAAGTAATAGAGCTTTCCCTTCGAGATCATTCGAATCAAGGTGCGAATCGCAAAAACCCCCGCCACAAAAGAGGTAAAAATCCCGAGCAGGAGCATGGGAAGGGCAACTTCCCCGGTGCCGTGGGTGAAGGCATCCCGGGCCTCCAATAAGCTGGCCCCGACAATGACGGGAAAGGAAAGGAGGAAAGAATAACGGGTGGCGGCCTCCTTGTTGATTCCCTGAAACAACGCCCCGGAAATGGTGGCGCCGGAACGGGACATCCCCGGGGTGATGGCAAGACCTTGAAATACGCCGATGATGGCGGCATTGAGCCAGGTCATTTTTTGTAATGCTTTTTTATTGGATTGAAATTTCTGCATCCGCTCGGAAGTCCAAAGAAGGGTTCCTGTAATGAGCAGGGCAAAACCGATCACCCGTTGGGAGGTGTAGACCTCGGAAAAAATGTCCTTCAGAAAAATGCCCATCAAGGCTGTGGGAATGCTCCCCACAATGATCAATACCCCCAGCTTTCGATAAATATTGTCCAGTCCCAAGCTCTTTCCTCGAAGCAGGTCCCAACACATTTTAAAGAACTCCAGCACCATATTGTACAGGTCCGTCCAGTACACCACTAAGACGGAAAAGATGGTTCCGATATGTAACATGACGGTCAGGAAAAATATTTGATCTTCCGGGGTGCCGAGGACAAACTGGGTTAAGGCCAAATGGCCGGAGCTGCTGACCGGTAAAAATTCGGTAATTCCTTGAACAATCCCCAATATAATAGCTTCCAATAATGACATGATCCTGCCTCCTAAAATGTTTTATCGTTGTTCGCTGTCATAGAAAATCCTCTACCATTATATCATTTTTTGGTATGATTTTTTGGGGAACAAGGAGATTTTACAAAAACTTAATAAAATATTCGGCAATGGGTCTAGGGAACAAATCGGGGAGGCAAACCGTCATAATAGTAAGTCGAAAATAGGAGAGGAGAAGATACGATGAAAAAGCCGGTTTTTATGGGGATTATCCTGCTGTTGACCGCAGCCCTGATAGGATGCGGGACTTTACCCGGCGGGGAGGCCGCTCATGACTACGATCAGTCCAAAGTGAGTGGGGGCTTTGTTGAGGGAAACAACGATTTTGCCTGGGACATCATGAAGGCCTTAAATGAAGAGGCGCCACAGGAGAACGTCTTCATCTCCCCCATCAGTATTTCCACGGCCCTTGCCATGACCTATCAGGGCGCCCGGGGAGAAACAAGAGAAGAGATGGCGGAGGTCTTAGGATACGCCGGGATCGGGGACGAGGTGCTGCAGGAAAGCTATGAAGAGTTTTTAAAGTACCTGGTGGCCATGGACCCGGATATTGATCTTAGTATCGCTAACTCCATTTGGTATCGGGAAGGAGAGTCTATCGAAGAAGACTTTCTAGAAGTGAATCAGCAGGTATTCAATGCCTTAGTGGAAGAAATGGATTTTTCTGACGAAGGGGCGGCGGAGGAGATTAATGCCTGGATTGAGGAGGCCACCGAGGGAAAAATCGAAGAGATGCTGGAGGGGCCCATACCGGGAGATGTGATTATGTATTTGATCAACGCCATATACTTTCAGGGGGATTGGACGGAACCCTTTGAGGAGGAACAGAGCTTTGAAGGGGAGTTCACCTCCATTAGCGGAGAGGTTCAGGATGTGATGATGATGAAGCGTAGCGGCGAAGTGGCATACGGAGAAGGGAACAGCTACCAAAGTGTCCGAATGCCCTACGGGGAAGAGGAAAATACAGCGATGTACGTTATTATGCCGAGGGAGGAGGCGGACATTAATGAATTCTTAAACACCCTGGACAATGAGCAGTGGCAGGAAATCAAGGAAAGTATTTCCCTTAGACAAAATGTGGAACTGCAGATGCCCCGGTTTGAAATGGAATACGGCATTAAATCCTTAAAGGATGCCTTAGGAAGACTGGGCATGGTGGAAGCCTTTGACATGAATGCGGACTTTGAAGGGATCCGCCCGGGGATCTTCATTGAAGAGGTCCTGCACAAAGCGGTGATTGAAGTCAACGAACAGGGCAGCGAAGCCGCGGCGGCCACCGTGGTAGTAATGGAAGAATCCGCAGCCATGGATCCTCCAAGCTTTATAGCGGACCGCCCATTCCTGTTTGTTATTGCCAATGAGGAAGCGGACAGTATTCTCTTTATGGGAAAAGCCGCCGGCTGGTAACCGAGAAGACCCCCCCGCTTAGTTCTTTGGAAGCGGGGTTTTCTTTTGGGGTGTTCCTTGGGAATTCACGGAAAATTCTTTTATCCATTTTGGAATGTGGTATAATGAAAGAGAGCAATCCAGTATTTTTCAATAATAGCGCTCAAACGTTGCCCAAAAGAAGGCAATGTAAACAAAATAATGCTGAATAATAGGCGGTGATGAAGTGGAAAATTACTTTGCGAGGGATACGGTGGATACTATATTGAATAATATCGATGAAGGGGTTCAAATCATTGATAGCCGAGGGAAAATCCTGTACTCCAACGACGTAGCCTTAGTAATGGAGGACATCGATCAGGAGGAAGTCACGGGGAAACATATTCTCAGCGTCTATCCTTCCTTGACGGACAAAACCAGTACCCTCTTACAGGTTCTTCGTACAGGAGAGCCCATGTATGATGTGAAGCAGGAGTTTTTAAATTTCAAGGGCAATAAAATTACCACGATTAATACTTCAATCCCCATTATAGAAGAGGGTCATGTAATGGGGGCCATTGAAATCTCCCGGGACATTACCAAAGTCCGGGCCCTGTCGGAACAACTCGTGGATCTTCAAAAAGAACTGTATTATGAGGAGCCGGACAACTTAGAGGAAAAACGGGGAACCGCCCGGTATACGGTTAAGGACATTATCGGCAGCACCAAGGAGATTGTGGAGCTGAAACGAAAGGCGATCAAAGCCGCGGAGAACGACTCCTCGGTCATTGTTTACGGGAACACGGGAACGGGAAAAGAATTGATTGTCCAAGCCATACATAATGCCAGCAAACGAAGGGATGAGCCCTTCGTGGCGCAGAACTGTGCGGCGATCCCGGGATCCCTGTTAGAAAGTATTTTATTCGGAACCGTGAAGGGAAGCTTTACGGATGCGGATAATCGTCCCGGTCTCTTTGAGTTGGCCAATAAAGGGACCCTGTTTTTAGATGAGATCAACTCCATGCCCTTCGAGCTTCAAGCAAAGCTTCTTCGGGTATTGGAGGAGGGCAGGATTCGCAGGGTGGGGGATATCAAAACCCGAAAAGTGGATGTTCGCATTATTGCGGCCATGAATATGGACCCTTACCATGCCATGAAAGAGCGGAAAATCCGGGATGATCTGTTTTACCGCCTGAGCGTGGTCTCCTTTAGGGTACCGAATTTAGTGGAACGAAAGGAAGACATCAAAGGCTTGGTCCAGTTTTTTATTCGAAAATTCAACCGTCAGCTCGGTAAAAACGTGAAGGGCGTAACCCACGGGGTGCTGCAAACCTTTTACCGATACCATTGGCCGGGAAACATTCGGGAGTTGGAAAATATTCTTGAAGGGGCCATGAATATGATTGAGGGCACCTATATTACGGAAGAGGACCTGCCCCGGCATTTAACCTTGTTCGGGGCGGAGGGACAGCGAAAGGATCATTTGAATTTCTCTCTTAAAAAAAGCATGGAAAATTGGGAAAAGCAATTTATCGAGGATGCCCTGAAAGAAACCGGAGGCAACGTTACCAAAGCGGCCCAGTTATTAAAAATTCCCCGCCAAACCTTACAGTATAAAGTCAAAAAACTTGGGATAACCGCTGAATAATAGGCGGTTATTTTCATTTTCTGGGAAATTTAAAAGGGTTTCCAAGTCATACAAGCGGAAAAAAAGAAAGGAGCTTTACCCCCGGTAGGGGTGTATAGCAGGGTTTGCAACGAAAATAAGGGAGGGAAACTAAAAACAAAAACTTTGTGATAAACTTGGCATAGATATTGCGTTTAAAAAGTGGAGTGCATTAAACAGGCTTTGTCTCAGGAAAAGCAAAGCATAAAAACAAAATTTATGAAAAATAATCAAAAATAATCAAAAAATCAAGGAGGCTTATTATGGAGAAAAAAGGATGTGCTTTAGGAACCCACAGAGTACTAGAACCAAAAGGGGTACTCCCGCAACCGGCGACAAAAATTGATAACAGCATGGAGATTTACGACAATGAGATCAGAATCAACGTGGAGACCTTGAACGTCGATTCCGCCAGCTTTACCCAGATCAAAGAACAGGCCGGGGGAGATGTGGAAAAAATCAAGGAAATCATGAAGGGAATAGTGGCGGAAAGAGGAAAACATCAAAACCCGGTTACCGGTTCGGGGGGGATGTTAATCGGCACCGTGGAAAAAATCGGCCAGGCCCTAAAGGGAAAAGTGGAGTTAAAAGAAGGGGATAAAATCGCTACTTTGGTATCCCTTTCCCTGACCCCCTTGGTGATCGATGAAATCCACGAGGTTCGCATCGATATTGATCAAGTGGATATTACCGGGAAAGCGATTTTGTTTGAATCCGGAATTTATGCCGTACTCCCCGAGGATCTTCCCCAAAACCTGGCCTTATCCGTATTGGATGTGGCGGGAGCCCCGGCCCAAACCGCAAAGCTGGTCCAACCGGGACATAGGGTTGTGGTCATCGGCGGAGCGGGTAAGTCGGGAATGCTGTGCCTTCATGAAGCGAAGAAAAGAGCCGGCGTAACGGGACAGGTAATCTGCTTAGGGCATAGTGAAAAATCCCTGCAACGACCGGAAGGGCTGGGTCTGGCCGACGAATATATCGCCGTGGATGCCACGGATGCTCTGGCGGTACGGGACCGCATCGCCGAGGCTACCAACGGGGAAATGGCCGACGTGGTGATCAACTGCGTAAATGTCAACAACACGGAGATGGCCAGTATTCTAGCGGCGAAATCCGACGGATTGGTGTATTTTTTCTCCATGGCCACCAATTTTACCAAAGCCGCATTAGGGGCGGAAGGTGTGGGGCAAGACACCACCATGATCATCGGCAATGGATACACCAAAGGCCACGCGGAGATCTCCATGGAAATATTACGGGAAAATCCCCCGTTGAAAAAAGTATATCAGGAGCTTTACAGCTAAGCCTCCATCCTAGAGAAGCCTCATAAGCCCTATCCTAAAAGGGGAACCGAAGGCTTGAAACAAGAAAAAACAAAAGGAACAAGAAAAACAAAAAGAACAAGAGAAAAAAAAGAAACAAGAGAAACAATGGCAGGAAACCGATGCAGCCCTCCTTGTAAGGGGAAGAAAAACCCCGAGAGGATAAGACAAATAATCCCGGGAGGATAAGACAAATAATAAGGAGTGTATTGTAAATGAGACATTACAATGAAATTGAATTATGGAAGGACGTTACCAAGGAACAGTGGAAGAACTGGAAATGGCAGGTTAAAAATAGGATCACAACCGTTGAAGACTTAAAAAAGGTGGTAAACCTGACGGAAAAGGAAGAGCAGGGAGTCAAGGATACCCTGGGAACCCTTCGAATGGGCATCACCCCCTATTATGCCGCCTTGATGGATGAAAATGATCCCACCTGTCCCGTACGGCAACAGGCCATCCCCAGTGGATTAGAGCTTCATAAGGGGGCGGCGGACATGGAGGACCCCTTGAGTGAAGACGTGGACTCTCCTGTGCCGGGACTGACCCATCGGTATCCCGACCGGGTGCTTTTGTTGATTACGGATATGTGTTCCATGTACTGTCGACACTGTACCAGAAGACGTTTTGCGGGACAGCAGGATAAAGAGCAGCCTGTGGACCGAATCGACCAGGCCATCGAGTATATTCGAAAGGCGCCGGAAGTGCGGGACGTCCTTCTTTCCGGAGGGGACTGCCTGTTGGTATCCGGTGAACGGCTGGAGTATATTATCCAAAAACTTCGGGAAATCGACCATGTGGAAATCATCCGACTGGGATCCAGAACCCCGGTGGTAATGCCCCAGCGAATTACCCCCGCCCTGGTGGAAATGCTGAAAAAGTATCACCCCATCTGGTTGAACACCCACTTTAACCACTCCAAGGAGATCACCCCTGAGGCCAAAGAGGCCCTGGAATTACTGGCCAATGCCGGTGTGCCCCTGGGCAATCAATCGGTACTCCTTCGGGGAATTAATGACTGCGTCCATGTGATGCGGGATCTGGTCCATGATCTGGTAAAAAACCGGGTAAGACCTTACTATATCTACCAGTGTGATCTATCCATGGGGATCGAACATTTCAGAACCCCGGTATCCAAGGGGCTTGAAATTATTGAAGGGCTTCGGGGGCATACGTCGGGATATGCGGTACCCACCTTTGTGGTGGACGCTCCCGGGGGCGGCGGAAAGATTCCGGTTATGCCAAGCTATCTGATATCCCAATCTCCCCATAAAGTGATTCTTCGAAACTACGAAGGGGTTATTACCACTTATGCGGAACCGGAGCATTATGAAGAGTCCTGCAACTGCGAAGTTTGCAAGGGCGAAAAGAAATGGGATCTGGACGGCGTGGCTTCCTTAATGCAGGGAAGACGCATTGCCTTAGAACCGGCCCAATTAAAGAGAATGCAGCGAAGCAAAAAGTAAGGCGGAGGAAAGTATGGCTAAGGAAGACCCAATAAGCGGGGAGGTGAAGTCTTGAGCTTTGTTGATTTGATTTACGGAAAATATCGAATCCTATCCGTGGTGGGTATGGGAAAAAATGCCGGAAAAACCGTTGTACTGAATCGGATTATTGAAGAGGCCTACGATCGATACATCAGTTTGGGCCTTACCTCCATTGGACGGGACGGCGAACGGGAAGACCTAGTGACAAACACGGATAAACCGGTGATCCATGTGATGGAAGGAACCATTGTGGCCACGGCTCAAGACATCCTCCTGAACAGTGATGCCCGGCTGGAAATCCTGGAGGTCACCGACTACCGAACCACCCTGGGTCCCGTGGTGATTTGCCGTGTGAAGGAAAACGGCTTGGTGGAGCTGGCCGGGCCCGGCAATAATGAAGAGATCCGGGAAGTGGCAAAGAAAATGCTGGTGTACGGAGCGGATATTGTGGTGGTGGACGGGGCCATTAATCGGAAAACCGCCGCTTCCCCGGGAATAACCGAGGCTGCGATTTTAGCTACCGGGGCCGTAGTCAACCGAAGTATGGACCGGGTTATCGAAGAGACCGCCTATCAGATCGAACTATTCGGTTTGAAGGCCCTGGAGAAGGAGGGAATTCGCGCCTTCGGGAAGGAAGTTATCCGGGAGGGCTGTATCGGGATCGCCGATGAAGAGGGGAATCAAGAAAAGCTTCCCCTTAAAACCTCTCTGAACGGAGGGCGAATTATCGGCAGTGCCTTAAGTAAAAACAGCCGATATATTATTTTCCCCGGTTCCCTGGTAAAGAAAACCATCGAGGATTTAATTGCGGTGACCCCCTATTACAAACAGGTGGTATTTGTGGTCCAGGACGGAACGAAGATTTTTATTCCCCGGGAAGACTGGGTGCGCTTTAAGAAACGGGGGGTTCGGATTCAGGTGATGGAGCCCTTAAAGGTTGTGGCGGTCTCCATCAATCCCTATGCCCCTCAGGGCTACGAATTCCCTCCCCTGGAATTTTTAAGAAAGATGAAAAGCTCCCTGGGACTGCCGGTGATTGATGTAATGCTGGAAGGAGAAGATGTTCATGATGCGCTTTATGGATAAAAAAACGTTTCAGGAAACCGGCCTCCGGGAAGTCCTGGACTGGGTGCCCACAGAAACCGAGTACGGCAAGGAACTGAAGTCCAAGCTGGTTCCCTACGGCACCTCCCAGGTTCGGGAGCTGAGACGTGCCTTTGAAGAGCTGCGCAGGTTTCGCAAAGGCTTGAAAAGCAGCGATTACTTTCTTTGGAATTTAAAGGGCTATCTATCAGAGATTAAGGATATCAAAGGCTCCCTGCAGCGGGTGATGAAAAACGAAGTGCTGAATGAAGTGGAGTTTTTCGAAATTAAAAATCAAATCATGGTGATGGAAGAATTACGAGGGTTTTTCATGGAGCACCCGGAGGTTGCCCTGGAAAAATTCGAGATGGACTCCGTGGCCCCCCTGATCAAAGCCATGGACCCGGAAAACAGTCGGGTAAAAACCTTCTACATCTATGACAGTTACTCCGAAGAACTATGGAATATCCGGGAGGAAAAACGAAACATTGACGGAAAAATCATGGAAACCGATAAAAAATCACGCCAGGAAGTATATGAGCTCACCGGTCTGAGACCGAAACCCAATAATGAAATCCTGGTGCCCAAGGAGAAGAAACAAGCCCTGGGAATCTTAAAAAACAGCGACTTGGTCTTCTTTTTATCGGAAACTTTTAAAAGTTATGTGTTTAAAATAAGTCCCACGGAGGAATTGAAGGATCTTCGGGAAAAATATCAGAACCTGAAAATCCGGGAAGAGGAAGAGGAGTTTCAAATTCGCAGGAGACTGTCCCAGGACGTTCGAAATTTCCACGATGAAATTCAAAAGAATATTCATATCCTGGGGGAGCTGGATTTCAGCATCGGGAAAATCCTCTTAGGGGATGAGATCCATGGGGTGGAACCTCGAATCGTAGGGGACCCCTATATAAAAATTGTTGAAGGTCGCCACAGTTTGGTGGAACAACGGCTTCGAAAGGAAGGCAAGTCCTATATGCCCATTGATGTGACCCTGGAAAACGGGGTGACCTTAATTACCGGGGCCAATATGGGGGGGAAAACCATCACCTTAAAGCTGATCGCTTTAATTACGGCCATGGCCCAGTTGGGTCTTTATGTTCCGGCGAAGGAGGCCACCATCGGACCGGTATCCTTTATTTATTTTTCCTCCGGGGATGAACAGTCTCAGGAGCGGGGACTGTCCACCTTCGGTGCGGAAATCTACCATCTTAAGAAGATTACCGATGAAAAAAAAGAAAAGGGACTGGTGTTAATCGACGAACTGGCCCGGGGAACCAATCCCAAGGAGGGCTATGGAATTTCCCGGGGGGTTATTGAACACTTTAAAACCCTAAAGGGGATCTCCGTGGTGACCACCCATTTCGATGGATTAAGCCGGATCAAAGATCTACGCCATTTACAGGTGGTGGGTCTTCGAAGGGTACAACCGGAAAAACTGAAAAATGAACTGCAGCACGGCGAGGAAGGCATCGGCGTACTGGAAAAATACATGGATTATCGACTGGAAGAGCGGGATCCCCGGGAAGAAGTTCCCAAGGAGGCCATTATGATCGCCCGGCTGATGGGCCTTAGGGAGGATATTTTAACAAGGGCGGAGGAAGTGCTGGAAAGAGAACGTCAAGAACAAGGGATCAGAGAAGCAAAAGAAGAAGAAAACAAGGAGGGTGAATGATGGAGAGCAAGTTGAATCTGGACCAAAAGATGATTCAGGAGGCCCGACAGGCCGCAGGAACCATTGCCGATGACGTGCAGTATTTTATTGATGAGCATACCACGGTTACGGTGGAAAGAACGGTGGTAAGACTCTTAGGCATTGACGGCGTGGACGAACTGGACACCCCACTGCCCAATGTGGTGGTGGAAAACATCCAGCAGGGGGGAGGCCTGGGAAAAGGCGCCGCTTTTTGGATCGGCAATGCCATGGCAACCCTAAACAAAAGTCCCCAGGAAATTGGCGAAGCCGTATCCCGGGGAGAGCTGGACCTTACAAAAATCGAAATCAAGGATGAAAAGGATATTCAAGGGGTTATTGATGAAGTGGCCAAGGAGACCGTGGGAAAAATTCAAAAAAATCGGGATCGACGGGACCATGATATGAAAAACATCGGGGATGGAGAAAAGCCCTACCTGTATGTGATTGTAGCCACGGGAAATATTTATGAGGATGCCATGCAAGCAAAATCCGCAGCACTACAGGGGGCGGATATCATCGCAGTGATTCGAAGTACGGCTCAAAGCCTGCTGGACTATGTACCCTACGGCCCTACTACGGAAGGGTTTGGAGGAACCTTCGCCACCCAGGAGAATTTTAGGATCATGCGGGAAGCCCTGGACGAGGTAGGCAAGGAAGTGGGGAAATACATCCATCTTTGCAACTACTGTTCCGGACTGTGTATGCCGGAGATTGCGGCCATGGGCGCTTTAGAGCGCCTGGATGTGATGCTGAACGACGCCCTGTACGGCATTTTGTTTCGGGATATCAATATGCAGCGAACCTTGGTGGATCAATACTTTTCCAGAATCATCAACGGATTTGCGGGTATCATGATCAATACCGGGGAGGACAATTACTTAACCACCGCCGACGCCGTGGAGGAAGCCCATACGGTACTGGCCTCTCAGTTTATTAATGAGCAGTTTGCCAAAAAAGCCGGACTTCCGGAAGAACAAATGGGTCTGGGCCATGCCTTCGAAATGCATCCCGATCTGAAAAACGGATTCCTATGGGAGCTTGCCCAGGCCCAAATGGCAAGGGAAATTTTCCCCAAGGCTCCGCTGAAATACATGCCGCCCACGAAATTCAAAACCGGAGACATTTTCAAAGGGCATATCCAGGATGCCATGTTTAATATGATTTCCATCTGGACCAATCAGGAGGTGCAGCTGTTGGGGATGATGACGGAAGCCATCCACACCCCCCATATTCAGGACCGGGCCCTGGCCATCGAAAATGCCAAGTACATTTTCAATAACTGCCGGGACCTGGGCTCGGAAATTACCTTTAAGGAAGACGGGATCATTCAAAGCCGGGCCAAGGACGTACTAAGTAATGCCCACGATCTGTTAATTGAAATCCAGCGGAACGGCATTTTTAAAACCATTGAAGAAGGGAAATTCGGCGGAGTGAAAAGAATGCGAACCGGCGGAAAAGGATTGGACGGCGTGACGAAAAAAGATCCCGGTTATTATAATCCCTTTGTGGATTTAATGTTAGAGGGGGGTGCGTAAAATGGCATTGGAGAAGGTGGATTTAACCAAAGTGAAACCCTACGGGGACACGTTAAATGACGGAATGGTGCAAATGAGTTTTACCCTGCCGGTGTCGGCGGATGAGGAGGCCAAGGAGGCGGCCCGGCGTCTGGCACTGAAAATGGGGCTCGAGGATCCCAGTGTGGTAAGCATGAAGAATATGGGGCCGGGATTTTCATTTTTCGTGGTCTACGGCCGATGTGCCGCTTCCATTGACTACACCGGTATAGAAGTACCCAAGGTAGAAGTGGAAACCCTGTCGAAAAAAGAGGTGGAAGCCTTCATTGAAGAAAAAATCAAACGGGACATCACCATTATCGGGGCCTGTACCGGTTCCGACGCCCATACCGTGGGCATTGATGCGATAATGAACATGAAAGGGTATGACGGACATTACGGGCTGGAACGGTACAATGGCATCGAAGCGGTGAATATGGGTTCCCAGGTGCCCAATGAAGAACTGGTGGCCAAAGCCATTGAGCTGAAGGCCGATGCCATCCTGGTATCCCAGGTGGTTACCCAAAAGGATGTGCACATTCCCAATTTAACGGAGTTGATCGAACTCTTGGAGGCGGAAGGCCTTCGGGAAAAAATGGTGGTGGTCTGCGGCGGACCGAGACTCAATCACGAACTGGCCAAGGAACTGGGTTATGACGCCGGGTTTGGCATTGGGTCCTATGCCGAGGACGTGGCCTCCTTTGTGGTGGATGAAATGGTTCAACGAAAACTGGTGTAATCGAGGGAGAACCGGTGCACCAGGAAAGCAAAAAGCGTGCCCCCATACTTCGGGGCACGCTTTTTTAGGGAGGAGTGAATGTAGTTAGGCTTACATTTTATTAAAGGGAGGGTAATTATCGCAGTTGATACACAGCCGATTGCCGGCATCTCTACCTGCGGATTTTTCCGGAGGTTTTTCCCGGCCCTTTTCTCTTGCCTTATCTTTTTGGTTCTGGTATTCGCATTCTTCCGGGGTAACTTCCTTTCCCCCCTTGGCTTCGCATTTTACCAAGGTCTTCTTTTTTTTCTGATCATTTTTAAGATCTTTAGGGCTTGTCATAGTCATGCTCCTTTCCTTATAAAGACTTTTGTTTCAAACTTTTATGTGATTTTTATATGTATACCCAATAAAAATTTTGCGACGCGAAAAACCTTAAAAAACTTTCGGGATTTTGGAATAAGGTTGAAAGTTATTCAAAGGAAGAAAAAAATATGATATAGTAAAGAAAAAACAGAGAGGAGTTTTACAATGGACAGTAAAGGATACGTACAGGTTTACACCGGGGACGGAAAAGGAAAGACCACCGCCGCACTGGGTCTTGCCCTGCGCGCGGTTTGCGCCGGAAAAAAAGTGTTTATGGGACAATTCGTTAAAGGAATGGATTACAGCGAGTTAAAAGCCATGGATTATCTCCCCGGTTTTCGCATCGAGCAGTATGGACGGGATTGTTTTATTTGTAACAGCCCTAAAAAAGAGGATGTGGAGATTGCCAAGCGGGGGCTTCGGAAAATGGCGGGGATCATCAAGAGCGGAAAATACGATGTGGTGATTATGGATGAAGTGAATATCGCCCTGCACTACGATCTTTTTGCCCTGGAAGAGGTACTGGATATTATCAAGAATAAAAATGAAAAAATCGAACTGATTATTACCGGCCGTTATGCAAAGGAAGAAATTATTGAGGCCGCGGACCTGGTTACGGAGATGAAAGAAGTCAAACATTATTATAAACAAGGGGTCAAGTCCAGAACGGGGATTGAGAAATAAAATGGAAAAACATCAAGCTGTGGTATTGGGATCCAATTATTACATCGGACTGAGTACGGTTCGGTGTCTGGGAAAAATGGGGGTACCGGTGACAACCGTGGATTACAATCAAGAGGAAGCCTACGGATCCTATTCCAAATACGTAACAAGCTCCCTGATCGGCCCCTACTACAAAGAGGATCCCGAGGGGTTTATCGATTATCTAATGGCCTATGGGAAAAAGCAGGAGCGCCCCCCGGTGCTTATTCCCACGGCGGATCCCTACGTGGAAATGGTGGACCGTTACTGGGACCGGTTGAAAACCGTCTATTTGCTGCCGGATATTCCCCAGGGCTATTTAAGCACCATTGTGGACAAGGACCGGCTTTATGCCATGATGAAGGAAGGGGGAATCCTGGTTCCCGAAACCTTGGAAATTAGCGAGGACAATCTCTATAAAAAGGTCCGGGAAGAGTTGGGCTATCCCTGTGTGGTCAAGCCGGTGGACTCCCATAGTTTTGTGAAGACCTTTCGCAAAAAGCTTTTCAAGGTTCAAAATGAACAGGAGCTGACCGAAGCCATTGAAAAAGCTGAAAGCAGGGATCTAAAGGTGGTGGTGCAGAGGATCATTGAAGGTCCCGATACCAACAAATATACCTTTGATGCCTATGTGAATGCCTCGGGAAGGGTAAGTCATTGCAGCAGCTTCCACTTATTAAGGTTATATCCTAATGATTACGGAGCCTCGGTGTACACGGAACATTATTACAATGAAGATATTTTCGATTACGGAAAGAAGATTTTAGAGGATATCGGATTTAAAGGCTTCGCCGAGTTGGAGTTCAAAAAAGATGAAAACAATGGTAGGTACTATTTGATGGAAATCAATGTGCGGATTGTGAACTTTAACACCTTGCTGGAAAAAATCGGACTGAACATGCCCTATATTCTTTACCGGGATCTCACGGGAAACCCCTTGCCCCCCCAAGAGGTTCGGGAAACAAAAAACCGGGTTTTTTGGTATCTTTACGAGGATTTGTGGGCCGTAAGGGGCTACTTGAAATCCGGGGAATGGTCCCTTAAAGAGGTGCTGGGCTCCCTGATGCGACCCAAAGCGCCGGCGATTTTCGATTGGAAGGATCTTCGCCCGGTGCTGAAGTACAATGGCATGATGGCGAAAAAGATTCCGAAACGACTGTTCAAAAGAAACCAATAACAAGGGAGTTCTAAAGGCTCTTGGCTAGGGCGCTTTATAGAACCGCTGTAGGACAGGGTCTTTCCAAAGGAAATAAAGCAACAGGCAACGCTAGACTGTGGAGAGAAAAATCTCTGCAGTTTTTTCTGTTAGGGAAGTTTTAAAAGTGATAAATCGGGTAGAAACCTAGACAGTATATCTTGACCATGGAGGAATTAGCATGATTACGGAAGAAAGCTGGGGAAGTGACAAAAAAATACAACAGATCCTGGAGACTTTCGGGGATGAATATTTTTTTTATTCTCGAAATCCCGACGGAGACTTTACCTATATGAGTGCATCGATTAAAAATATATTAGGATTTACCAGTGAGGAGTTTATCAGCCAATTCAGAAATTTTCTTACCAATAATCCCATCAATAAGAAAATGGATATGTGCCGGCTTAAATCCAATACCAGTGAAAGTCCCGGTAAAGGAAAAAGAACCTATCCTATCGAGGTTTTTGATAAAAACCATAATATCAAAACCCTGCAGCTCACCGAGTATCCGGAAATTGGAGAGGGGAAAGAGATTCTGGAATATCGGGGCATCGGCAATAATATTACGGAGAAAAGAAAAAAGGAAGATGAGCTCTTAAGAACACAGGTGGAGTTGGAATACATCAACAAAAAACTTGAAAAAGCCATTAAGGCTTCCAATCGATTGGCAAACCAGGCCCATCTGGCCAACGACATGAAAAATCAGTTTTTAGCCAATATGAATCATGAGATCAATACGCCCATGAACGGGATTCTGGGTTTTGTTTATCTGTTAAAGGATACGGAATTAAACGAAGAGCAAAGAGAATATATCGGTGAAATTGAACAATCCTCCAAAAATCTTTCCAAAGTCATCCAGGACGTACTGGACCTTTCGAAAATCGAAACCAATAATGTGAAATTGGCAAACCGTAAGTTTAATACCCATGAGCTCCTGGAAGAACTCCTGGTTAAGTATAAGCCCCAGGGGGTGGAAAAGGGGGTCTCTTTATTTCTGGATATGGAGGAAACCCTCCCCAAGATGGTATCCGGGGACCGGGAAAAGGTGATGCAGGTTTTGGAAAACCTTTTAAACAATGCACTGAAGTTTACGGAACAGGGAGAAATCCATGTGAGGGCCGGTGCAAGGAAAAAGACCAAATATTATTCGGAAATTCAGTTCGCGATTCAGGATACGGGAATAGGGATTTCCAGAGAAATGGGCCAGAGGATTTTCAAGCCCTTTACCCAAAGCGAAGGGGCCTTTAACCGAAGATATGGAGGCACCGGACTGGGCCTTACCATCGCCAAGAGCATGGTGGACTTAATGAAAGGGAAAATATGGATGGAGAGCGAGTTGGGAAGAGGAAGCACCTTTTATTTCAGTTTAAAGCTGAACAATCCCAAGGACTGATGCAAAACCTTGCAGATCCGGGATGCAAAACTTTCTGAAGTTTAGGGAGAGCTATGGAATTCAAGGAAAGGAAAACCATGGTCGTAAAAAAAGTGTTGTAGAGGAGGCAAACCATGAATATACCCTGGCTAAAAAGCGGCGAGGCATTAAAAGAAGAGCTGATCGAAATCCGAAGACAGTTGCATCAGTATCCGGAACTTGGATATGAAGAAGAAAGAACCGGGGCCATGATTGCAAAGATTTTAAAGGATATAGGACTGGAAGTGACAACGGGAGTGGCGAAAACCGGAGTGGTGGCATTGTTGAGAGGAAAAGCACCGGGGAAAACCATTGCTCTTCGGGCAGATATGGATGCCCTCCCCTTACAGGAGGAGAGCACCGCATCCTACCGATCGAAGGTGTCGGGGAAAATGCATGCCTGCGGCCATGACGCCCATATGACCTATGTGATCGGCGCGGCTAAATTGCTGAAAAAATATCAGTCCCGATTAAAGGGAAATGTGAAATTCATCTTTCAACCGGCGGAGGAGAGCACCGGGGGAGCAAAACCCATGATTGAAGAAGGGGTATTGGATAATCCCAAGGTAGAGGCAATCCTCGGAGGCCATGTTTGGCCGGACACCCCGGGGGGAAGCGTTGAGGTGGTCAAGGGACCGGTGATGGCTTCCACGGGACAATTGTACCTGGAAATTCACGGAAAAGGCGGACATGCGGCCAGGCCCCATGAAAATATTGATCCGATTCTGATCGGCCAGGAAATTCTTCAGCGGTTACAAAGTTTAACCAGCCGAGGGATGGACCCTTTGGAAAATCTGGTGATATCCATCTGCTCCTTTCAGGCGGGAGAAACCTATAATGTTATGCCGGATAAAGCCCTGTTAAAGGGAACCTTTCGAACCTTAAACAATGAACTGAGGCTGGCCCTCCCGGAGAAAATTGAAAACATCGTAAAAAATGTTACAGACTATTACGGAGCGGATTACTCCCTGAAAATCACCCATTTATACCCGGCAACCATTAATAATGAAGAGTTTACGGAATTTGCCCAAGGGGTTGCAGAGGAACTTCTGGGCAAAGAACGGGTGTTGGAGGGAAAGAAGCCCTCCATGGCCGGAGAGGATTTTGCCTTTTATCTGGAAAGAATTCCGGGAACCTTTTTGAGAATCGGAAATTATGATGAGGAAAAGAATTTGGTGTACAATCTTCACAACCCTCATTTTGACATTGATGAAAATCGACTGGGTATGGTGGCCGCCCTGTATGCTAAAACTGCCATGGATTTCCTGGAAGGGTAAAAAAAACCTCATAGAGCACAAATATGCCATAGGCTATAGGGGCATCTTATGTTATCATAATGAATAGGTACTCTATAAAGTGAGGAGATTCTATGAAGAGTGACGAAACAACCGAAGAAAGCATCGTAAAACAACTATTGAATACCATTGATGAGCACCGATTGCTAAAAGCCGAAGATAAAATTGTAGTGGCGGTTTCCGGAGGACCGGATTCCGTAACCTTGCTGCATTTACTCCATCGATTGAAATCCCGTTTGGGGATTGAAGTATACGGGGCTCATTTAAATCATAATATCCGGGGAATCGACGCCCAGATGGATGCCCAGTACGTCCTGAACCTATGTGAGGAACTGGACATTATCTGTTTTGTCAAAAGCATGGATGTGCAGACCTATGCCAAAGAGCAGCAGCTAACCTCGGAACAGGCGGGGCGAATCCTTCGGTATGAGTTCTTTGAGGAAGTCCTGAAAAAAGTGGGGGCCTCCAAAATTGCGGTGGGGCACAACAAAAACGATCAGGCGGAGACCGTATTGATGCGTCTTTTGCGAGGCACAGGAATGCAGGGCCTTACGGCGATCCAGTATAAAAGGGATCAGGTTATTCGTCCTCTGCTTGATGTGTCCCGCGGGGAAATCGAGGCTTACTGCAACGATCATAATTTAGCTCCCCGGACCGATCAAACAAACTTAACCAGTATTTATCACCGCAACAAAATCCGCCGAGAACTGATTCCCTACCTGGAGGAAAACTACAACCCTTCCGTCTTACAAAGCCTGGTGAAAACCGCGAACATTTTAAAAGAGGATTATGATTACCTTGAACAAGAAGGGGAAGGTAGGTATAAAGAGCTGGTGTGTTTTGAGAAAAAAGATCAGGTATCTTTTTCGATTCCCGCCTTAGAAAAGCAGCACCCGGCAATCAAAGCCCGGATCCTTCGACGGGCCGGGGAAGAGCTCTTGGGAAGGGGAGAGCTGTTAAGTTATCAGCAGGTGCAAAACCTCTTGGGGCTGCTGGCAAAAAAAGCGACGGGAAAAGCCCTCCACTTACCGATGAACCTTGAAGCCTTCATCAGTTATGACAAACTGATTTTCACCCGGGGAAGCAAAGAAGACGTGGAGTCTTTTAAGGAAGAACTGGCAGTGGGAGAGATCACCTATGTCCATCCCTTGAAGGCAAGTTTTGAACTGAAGGTGTTTTCCAAGGATGAGGTGTCTAAAGTCAGCAGGGATAAGTTTGTGAAATACTTCGATTATGACAAAATTAAGGGAAAGATCCTTGTCAGAAACCGAAGAGAGGGAGACCGGTTTTGGCCCCTGGGTCTTTCCGGGAAAAAAAAGCTGAAGGACTTTTTGATTGACTGCAAAGTGGATCGGCGGGAGAGGGATTTAATCCCCCTGATCTGTCATGAAAAAGATATTTTATGGGTAGTGGGGTATCGAATAAGTGATAAATATAAAGTCACGGAGGAAACTCAACGAATACTTTCCATTCGGCTTGTGAAATGATAGAATTTTGGAGTAAAGCAAGGGTTCCAGTTGTTTTTTAAAAATCCTTGTGTTAAAATATTTAAAGTGTTTAAATGAACAGGAGAATGAGAGGAGGACTTTTGTTGAGGAAATTTTTCCGTGGTGCTAGTTTTTACATCTTAATTTTTATTGTACTGCTCTTAATTGTACAAAGATGGGGAATGGAAGCCCAAGAGATCGAAGATATAGAGTTTTCGGAACTATACCAGGACTTAATGAATGACCAGATCGTTTCAATTAATACCCAGGAGCGTTCCGTGGATGGTGTCCGTTTGGTAAACGGAGAGGAACAGGAATTTACTTCCTATATTCCGGATGTATATGATGACGCCCGGTTTACCGAAATTTTAACCGAGAAGATGGATGAAGCGGACTTAACCGTGGGTGGAGAACCCCCGGCGGAAACCCCGTGGTTTATCAATATGTTACCCACATTATTGATCATTCTGGTGTTTGTGGTTTTCTGGTTTGTATTTATGCAGCAGTCCCAGGGCGGCGGCAGTAAAGTGATGAACTTTGGAAAGAGCAAAGCCAAACTGCAAAAAGAAGAGGACCGACAGAAGGTTACCTTTGATGATGTGGAAGGTATGGACGAAGAAAAGGAAGAATTATCGGAACTGGTGGATTTCTTAAAATCCCCGAAACGATTTATTGAACTGGGAGCAAGAATTCCCAAAGGCGTATTAATGGTGGGTCCCCCGGGGACAGGAAAAACCTACATCACCAAAGCCGTTGCCGGTGAAGCCGGCGTACCCTTTTACAGCATCAGTGGGTCCGACTTTGTGGAAATGTTTGTCGGTGTTGGAGCCTCCCGGGTACGGGACTTGTTCGAACAGGCGAAGAAAAGTTCCCCCTGCATTGTCTTTATTGATGAGATTGATGCGGTGGGTAGAAAAAGGGGAGCCGGTCTCGGCGGAGGCCATGATGAACGGGAACAAACCCTGAATCAGTTACTGGTGGAAATGGACGGTTTCGGCATTAATGAAGGAATCATCATTGTAGCCGCCACCAACCGACCGGATATTTTAGACCCGGCCCTCCTACGACCGGGACGATTTGACCGAAAGGTGGAAGTGGGACTTCCGGATATTAAAGGAAGAGAAGCGATATTGCATATTCACTCCAAGGGCAAGCCCCTGGATGACGATGTGAATGTTAAAGTTCTGGCTCGAAGAACCCCGGGCTTTACCCCGGCGGATATTGAAAACCTTATGAATGAAGCCGCTCTACTGACGGCTCGACGGCGGGCGAAAAGAATCAATATGGCCACCATCGAAGAGGCCATTACCAAAGTCATCGCCGGTATCGAGAAGAAAAGCCGGGTGATCAGTGAGAAGGAACGAAGAATTACCGCCTATCACGAGGCGGGGCATGCGGTGGCGGCAAGATGCCTGCCCAGTTCCGATCCGGTACATCAAATCACCATCGTCCCCAGAGGCCGTGCGGGAGGATTTACCATGATCCTGCCGGAGGAGGACAAATCCTATGCCACCAAAACGGAAATGGAAGAGCATCTGATCCATCTCCTCGGTGGCCGGGTAGCGGAAAAACTGAAACTGGATGATATCAGCACCGGTGCCCAAAACGACTTGCAACGGGTGTCCCAGGTGACCAAAGCCATGGTGACCAAGTACGGCATGAGTGAAAAACTGGGTCCCATGACCTTCGGTAGCGGCGACGACGAGGTATTCCTCGGCAAAGACTTTGCCTCCAAAAGGGATTACTCGGAAGAAGTGGCTTCCCGGGTGGATCGTGAAATCAAACGATTTGTGGATGGCGCTTATGAAGCGGCCATTAAAATTCTTGAAGAACATTCCGAACAGTTAGAAGCCGTGGCCCAGGCCCTTCTGAAGAAGGAGACCATCAACGGATTCCAGTTTGAAAAGATTTTCAAAGGACTGGTGACCGTGGAAGAAGAGGATACGGCGGACAGCCTAGAGAAAAAACTGGCCTCCATTAAAATTCAGGCGGAAATCGATTCGGAAAAAGAAGAGAAGGAATTTAAAGAACAGCGGAAAAAAGACCGTCAGGTTGAAAAAAATCCGAAGGAAATAAAAGAGCAGGAAGAAAAACTGCAAGAGATTCAAAGAGAAGTACGGGAAGGTCATCAACAAAAAGAATCGGAGGAGAGCTTTAAAGAGGGCAACCGGGAGGAGGACTCTGCAAAAGAGGACTCTACAACAGAAGAGGGCCCGAAGGAAGAAGCGCCTAAGGAACAAGGGGAAGCCCGGGAGGGCAGTGCTGAGGAGCACGCCAAAACCGACGAAGACCCAAAAGATTCCGATGACAGCGAAAAAGAGAGCGAAGAGAAAAAGAATCAATAACCTGAATAGGAAACACTGTTAAAACACCCCGGGAGGATCTCCCGGGGTGTTTTTTCCGTGGAAAAAAGGTTGCAGGCATGAAAAGAGAAGGTTTACAAAGCGGTGCATTATAAGAAAATTAAAAATAAACCTTGCACAAGGGTAGCAAAAAATGTAGAATGTCTATAGGTATAGAGTTGAAATTTCAACATCTTGCAAGGAATGAAATAATACTTGCAAAAAAATTGCAAAGCCAAAAGCAAAAGAAGTTTTAAAAATCTGTGGTCTCGTGATTCAAAGGGACAAGAAGATTTTTGAAATGAGCAGGGTTTATCACAATTGAAAGATTGCTGGTTTCCATTTTAAACTAATTTTAAGGGAGGAAACAGGATGTTTGAAAAAGAGAAAGTAGAACAGGTAAAAAAGGAAAAAGAAAGATGGCAACAGGAAAAGGTGGATAAAGCCTTAAGTCGATTCCCGGAAAGGAAAGAAGAGTTCACCAACACCTCCGGGAAAACCGTTGAACGGCTTTATACTCCCGAGGATATCGAAGGGATGGACTATCAGGAGGATTTAGGATTCCCGGGAGAATATCCCTACACTAGAGGGGTTCAACCCACCATGTACCGCAGTCGGTTCTGGACCATGCGCCAGTACGCCGGGTTTGCCACGGCGGAGGAATCCAACCAACGATATAAGTACTTGCTGGACCAGGGTCAGACGGGACTTTCCGTAGCCTTTGACCTGCCCACCCAAATCGGCTATGACTCGGATCATGAACTGGCCCAGGGAGAAGTGGGAAAAGTCGGGGTGGCCATTGATTCCTTAAAGGACATGGAGATTTTATTTGACGGAATCCCCCTGGACAAAGTCAGTACTTCCATGACCATCAATGCCCCGGCTGCGGTGCTTCTGGCGATGTATATTGCCGTGGGAGAAAAGCAGGGCGTCAGTGCGGATAAGTTACGGGGAACCATTCAAAATGACATTCTAAAGGAATACATAGCCCGGGGAACTTATATCTTTCCAACGGAAGAATCCATGAGGCTGATCACCGATATTTTTGCCTACTGTTCAAAGGAAGTACCGAATTGGAATACCATCAGTATTTCCGGATATCATATTCGGGAAGCGGGATCCTCGGCAACCCAGGAAGTGGCTTTTACTTTAGCCGATGGAATTGCCTATGTGGAAGCCGCAATCAAAGCGGGCTTGGACGTGGACTCCTTTGCGCCGCGACTGTCCTTCTTCTTTAACTCTCATAATGATTTACTGGAAGAAGTGGCAAAGTTCCGGGCCGCACGAAAGCTTTGGGCGAAGATCATGAAGGAACGCTTCGGGGCAAAAAATCCGAAGTCCATGCAACTGAAATTCCATACCCAAACCGCCGGATCCACCTTAACGGCCCAACAACCGGATAATAATATTGTTCGTGTGGCAGTGCAAACCCTGGCTGCGGTTCTTGGAGGCACCCAGTCCCTTCACACGAATTCAAAGGATGAAGCCATGGCTCTTCCCACGGAGGACTCCGTAAGAGTGGCCCTGAGAACCCAGCAAGTAGTGGCCCATGAAAGCGGAGTGGCGGATACCGTGGATCCTTTAGCCGGCTCCTTCTATGTAGAGAGTTTAACAAACTCCATCGAAGAAGAAGCGCTGAAATACATCGAAAAAATCGATGAACTGGGGGGTGCTCCGGAAGCCATCGAACAGGGCTATATTCAAAAGGAAATCATGGACAGCTCCTACAACTATCAAAAAGAGCTGGAAAAAGAAGAACGAATTGTGGTAGGAATGAATAAATTCCAAGTGGATGAAAAACCGGTGGAAGGTCTTTTAAAAGTAGACCCGAAGGTAGAGGAGCTGCAACGGGATAAAATTTCCAAAACCAAGGAATCTCGGGATGAGGCTGCGGTGAAGGAAAAACTACAAGCACTGAAAAAAGCCGCGGAAGGAAAGGATAACACCATGCCCTTCATTCTGGAGGCGGTTAAATCCTATGCAACCTTAGGAGAAATTTGCGACGTTTTACGAGAGGTATTCGGAGAGTATCAGCAAAGCGTTGTCATCTAATTAATATACAGCATAAAAGATCATAGAATATTATGGAAAATATAGAGGAGGTCTTTTTCATGGATAAACCGATACGAGTATTAGTGGCAAAACCGGGTTTGGATGGGCATGATCGAGGAGCCAAGGTTATTGCAAGAGCCTTACGAGATGCAGGGATGGAAGTGGTCTATACAGGACTTCGACAAACCCCGGATCAAATTGTACAAACGGCGATTCAAGAAGATGTGGATGTGTTGGCCCTGAGTATTTTATCCGGAGCCCACAATCATCTGCTGCCCAAGGTGGTAGAGCGCCTGAAGGAAGAAGGGGTTTATGATGAAGTGCTGGTACTGGCCGGAGGCGTGATTCCCGCCGATGACATTCAAAACCTGATAGATGCAGGGGTTGAATCGGTATTCACCCCGGGGACCCCCACCGGTGTCACCGTGGACTTTATCAAGGAGAACTTAAAGAAATAAAACAGGCAAAAAAAATAGAAGTAGATGGTTTATCATAATCATCTACTTCCCTATGTAATCAACTAATGTAATCAACTAATGTAATCAACTAATCTAATAAACGAATGGATAAATGATAATGTAACTAAAGGATACAGACGGGCGGTGAATTATGGTTAATTTAAAGGAAAAACTGAGAAACGGGAACAAAAAAGCGACGGCCCGTATGATTACCATGCTGGAGAATAATGATCCCGAGGCCATAAAGATCCTGGGGGAACTCTATCAGTATACGGGAAACGCCAAGGTCATCGGCATCACCGGTCCTCCCGGTGCAGGGAAAAGCACCTTGACGGATAAACTGGTCAAAGCCCTTCGAAAGGAAGATAAAACCGTGGGGATCATCGCCGTGGATCCCACCAGTCCCTTTTCCGGCGGCTCCATTTTAGGAGACCGGATTCGAATGACGGACCTTGCGGTGGATCCCGGGGTATTTATCCGAAGTATGGGCACCCGGGGGCACCTGGGCGGTCTTTCCAAAGCCACCCAGGGAGCGGTGAAAGCCCTGGACCTCTACGGAATGGATTATATCTTTATCGAAACCGTAGGGGTGGGCCAGTCGGAAGTGGACATCATGAAAACCGCGGATACGGTGTTGATGGTCATGGTTCCCGGTCTTGGTGACGACATCCAGGCGATCAAAGCCGGGATCATGGAAATCGGCGACGTATTTGCCATCAATAAGGCGGATCGGGACGGGGCGGCAAAAACCCACCGGGAAATTGACAATATGCTGGATTATGCCCACAGTGACTGGCGTCCGCCGGTAAAGCGGGTGGTGGCCATTCAAAACAAAGGGATTGAAGAGCTCTTAGAAGCGGTCAAAGACCATCTGGCCTATTTGGATGAATCGGGAGAAATGCTGAACCGAAGAGTCAAAAGCAGTGAGATTGAAATCCTGGAGCTGATCAAGGATCGGATGATGCAGGACCTTTTACGGGAAGAGGATATTTTAAAAGACATCAAGGCCTTTTCCAGGGAAGTGGCCCAGCGGCAATCGAACCCCTACAGCGCCAGTGAAGAGATTCTAAGAAAGATGATAAAAAAGGAGGCTGAAAAATATGAAAACCACTAAATTGGATCATATCGGAATTGCGGTGAAGGATCTGGAAAAATCCCTTTCCTTCTATGAGGATGTACTGGGCATCAAATGCGAAGGCAAAGAAACCGTGGAGGAACAAAAAGTACGGGTGGCCTTCCTGCCCATCGGAGATACGGAGGTGGAGCTTCTGGAGTCCACGGATCCCGAAGGTCCCATTGCGAAGTTCATCGAGAAAAAAGGGGAAGGCATCCAACACATGGCCTACCGGGTGGAGGATATTGAAAAGGCCATTGCTTCCATGAAGGAAAAGGGCATCCGGATGATCGACGAAAAACCCCGTTACGGAGCCGGCGGTGCGAAAATCGCTTTTTGTCACCCGAAGGATACCAACGGGGTGTTAATTGAGCTGAGTGAACGGGAAGATTAGTTTTTTTACCGGTTTGTTCATTATCAGAACATAGTATTGGCACCTGGTCATAAAAAAATCCTTGATTCCCCGGGGAAAGTGGGAAAAAAGGGTTTTCGATGAGAGGAACTATGTTATAATGTTTAGGTGTAAAATCATAGGACGAACATAGAACACTATTTATTTAGGAGGTTATGGTAAATGGCCACAGAGAGACTAGAAGAACTGCGTCGGCGGAAAGAAAAAATCCGAGCCGGCGGTGGAGAAAAAAGAATCGAGAAGCAGCATGCCAAAGGAAAATTGACGGCGAGAGAACGAATCAACCTACTGTTTGATGAGGGAAGCTTCGTTGAAATCGATGCCCATATGAAACACCGATGTGTCAACTTCGGAATGGAAAAGGTCGATGCTCCGGGAGAAGGGGTGGTAACCGGTTACGGGAAAGTACACGGAAAACTGGTTTATGCCTACGCCCAGGATTTCACCGTGGTTGGGGGATCCTTAGGAGAGATGCACGCGAAGAAGATTGTGAAGACCCAGGAATTATCCCTGAAAATGGGGGCCCCCATAGTGGGACTCAATGACTCGGGAGGGGCAAGAATCCAAGAGGCGGTGGATGCCCTGTCGGGATACGGTCAGATTTTTTACAACAACACCATCGCCTCCGGAGTGGTTCCCCAGATTTCCGCCATCATGGGACCCTGCGCCGGTGGAGCGGTTTATTCCCCGGCCCTGACGGACTTTATCTTTATGGTGGATAAAACCAGTCAAATGTTTATTACGGGACCGGAAGTGGTCAAGTCCGTAACGGGAGAAGAGGTGACCTCGGAAGAATTAGGGGGCGCCACCACTCATAATACCAAAAGCGGTGTGGCCCATGTGAAGGCCTCCGACGACGAAGAATGTTTAGGGGAAATTCGAAGACTCTTAAGCTTTTTGCCCTCCAACAACATGGAAGGGGCACCCCAAATCGCCATTGAAGACGATTTAAACCGCATGCTTCCGGAAATGGAAGGCTTTGTACCGGAAAATGCCAACAAGCCCTATGATATGAAAGACATCATCACCGCCATCGCCGATGAGGGAGATTTTTATGAAGTACAGCCCACCTATGCGATGAATATGATCACCGGATTTATTCGAATCAACGGTGCCAGCGTCGGGGTCATTGCCAATCAGCCCAAGGTTCTGGCCGGCTGTTTGGATATTGACGCTTCCGATAAGGCGGGACGGTTTATTCGAACCTGTGACTGCTTTAACATCCCGGTACTGAATTTAGTGGACGTTCCCGGATTTCTGCCCGGAAAAGGACAGGAACACGGGGGAATCATCCGACACGGAGCGAAAATGCTCTATGCCTACAGCGAAGCCACGGTACCGAAGGTAACTTTGATTGTGCGAAAATCCTACGGCGGAGCCTATCTTGCCATGTGTTCCAAGGACCTGGGGGCCGATATGGTACTGGCCTGGCCTTCTGCGGAAATCGCGGTAATGGGACCTCAAGGAGCGGCCAACATCATTTTCAGAAAAGAAATTAAGGAATCCGACGACCCTCAACGTACCCGGGAAGAAAAAATCCAACAGTACTCCGAGGAATTCGCCACCCCCTACAAGGCGGCGGAACGAGGCTTCGTAGACGATGTTATCGAACCGGCTGCCACAAGAGCACGACTGGTGGACGCCTTTGATATGCTGGCCAGTAAACGGGAAACAAGACCGGCGAAGAAACACGGAAACTTCCCGGTATAAGGTTAGGTTATAAGGTTATGAACTAAACAAAGAGGTGATTAAATGAACATGAATAGAGCGTTGCTTACGGGGGAGACCCTATTGGACCGACTGCGGGATCCCAGCGTGGAGATGTCCTTCGGCGATAAACTGGCGGCCAGTATTCAGGTTACGATCCTAGGGGTTGTAATCGTACTAATGGCATTGATCCTGTTATATTTTGCCATCAATATTATGGAAAAACTATTGCGTCAGCCTCAAAAGCCGGCGGCCAAGGCCACGGAAGAAAAGCCTTCAACCCCCGCAGCGGCGGAACCGGTAAAGGAAGAAGAACGTGAGCCTTCTGCGGCGGAGCAGCAAGATGAAGAATTGGTAGCGGTGATTACCGCCGCCATTGCCGCAAGTATGGAAACATCCACCCACAACATCGTGGTAAGAAACATCGTACGAACCGCCGATACCACCCCGGCCTGGGGAAGAGCGGGACGGACGGAGCAGATCAATCAAATGTACCGGGTATAAATCAGTACGGGTAAAACGCAGGATCCATTAAAAATAACCAAAAGGGATAAATAGAAGGAGGAACATCAATATGAAAAAGTTTAATATCACCGTGAACGGTGTGACCTATGAAGTGGACGTAGAAGAAGTGGGACAGGGAGGGGCCGCGCCTCAAGCACCGGCACAACCGGCGGCCCAGTCAGCCCCTCAGCCTGCAGCCAAGCCGGCCCAAGCCGCGGCTCCCAAAAAGGAAGAACTGAAAAAGGAAGAACCGAAAAAAGAAGCGGCCCCCGCGGCGCCCGCCGGTGCTCAAACCGTGGAAGCCCCCATGCCGGGAAATATCTGGAAAGTCTTAGTGAAAGAGGGAGACCCGGTGGAAGAAGGT